>JAURFU010000009.1 GCA_030834165.1 Verrucomicrobiota bacterium | reverse complement strand
GAAAGGCGAGCAACTTGCCGTTGTAACTATCCCCCGTCAAGGAGTTTTCCTCCCCGAGTACGCCGGGGATCTGTCGGCCGAGGCAATCGACCAGGACGCAGGCGGGCAAAGTGCCATTAGTAAGCACGTAATCCCCGATCGAGACCTCCCGGGTGACCTTTTTGTCCCGGAAGCGCTGGTCGATGCCCTCATAGTGGCCCGAAATGAGGATCAGGTGGCTCTTTTGGGCCAGTTCCTTGGCCAGCTTATTGGTCAATTGTTCACCATCAGGGCAAAGGTAGACCACTTCGCAGTCCGGGGTGGCCAGGGCGTCGACGGCGTCGAACAGGGGCTGGCAGGTCATCAGCATGCCGGGGCCGCCGCCGTAAGGCATGTCGTCCACCTTGCGGTGCTTGTCCTTGGAATAGGCACGCAGGTCGTGGGCCTTGAAGGCGATCAGGCCTTTGTCGATGGCCTTCCCGATGACCGACTCCTGGAGGAAGCCGTCGGCCATGGCCGGGAAGAGGGTGACGAGGTCGATACGGATGGCCACGGTGAACGCATCCATCCAACAGCCGAAAGGTCGCCGAGGGCAAGCCGTCCCTGCGTCGGCTTACTTCTTCGCCTTGGCTTCCGGGCGCTGGTTCATCCGGATGCCCGCTTCGGCCGGCACGGGCTTGCCCGTGGCTTCGACGTCGGAGGTGAAGAGATACTTCCACACGTCTTCCTGGAGATGTCGGCCCTTGGCGTCCTTGGGCGAGCCGTTGCTCGGAGTCACGTAACCGTGCGCGGCGCCGGCCTGCTTCTTGGCGTCGCCCTTCATCGGGGCTGAAGTGATCAGGCGGCGCGTGTGGCCGTAGGGCGCCTTGGCGTCGTCGGCGTTCACGATGGGACCGTATTCGTTGAGGCGCAGCATCAGCCAGGAGCGCTGGTAGTGCTGGTCGGTCCAGCCGCCGTCGAGGACGTGGGAGTAGCCGAAGAAGCGGTTGAGCGGCGTGGCGGACGGGCCGGCCTGCCAGTCTTCGGTGTTGTCGCGCGGGCCGCAGAACATGATCACGCGCGCGACCTGCTGGTGCATCGCGAAACGCGCGGAGGACGTGGCGCCGTGCGAGGAGCCGCCGACCACGACCTTGGTCCAGTCGAGTTCCTTGCCACCCGCGGTGAGGAACTGTTCCCAGCGGCCCTGCGGGTGCGTCTTCACGAGCCACTGTACCATGCGCGTGGCGCGGCCCTTGGCGGAATCGGCCGCGGCGATCTCGACGGCCTTCGAGGCGTCGACGCCGGCGGTGGCTTCGAGGCGGATGTTGCCGAGGTGATGCGTGTCGGCGGGGACGGTGTTGAGCTTGCCGAACCAGCCGCGGGCGTAATGCACGCTGATGTGGTGGTAGCCGTAGCCGTTCACCTTGTCGGCGATGACGGGGTTATGGCCCATCAGCCAGACGACGAGCTGGCCGCGGGGCGCGACGCGCGTGTCGACGTCGGCCGTCTGCACGTCGGCGGGCTTGCCCTTGGCGTCGAGGTGGAACTCGATCTCAGGATAGGCCTTCGCGGACGGGTCGACCTCGCTGGCACGGGCACGCAGGTGGTAGGCCTGCGGCTTCGGGTCGTTGAACTTCACCGGGGCGGCGTCGGCGAAGGAAGCGACGAAGCCGAGGGACAGGCAGGCGAGAACGATACGCATGGGGTTGCGTCCCTTGATGTCCGCGCCGAAGCGCGTTGGCAAGACCGACCGCTTACTTGGGCAGCTTGGCGTCGACTTCGTTCAGGGCCTGTTCGATGATTTCTTGTGGCGCCCACTGGTGGCCGCCGTCGAATTCGAAGATCGTTATGCGGGAGCCGAAGGCTTTTTTCAGCCGTGCGGCATTATCATAGTTCATGTCTTTCTTTCCGAAAGTCCCTGCAAGGGTCTTAACCTTGATGTCTTTCACGATGTAAGACCGGTCAAGGGGGTTCATGTCGCTGCATCCTGCCCCTTGAAAGATCAGGCCGCCGAAGCCTGGGACCAAGGTCACGAAAAGTGAGCAGGCCCGGGCGCCGCCGGAGAAACCGGTCGCAACCTTCTTTCCCTCGGCTACGCGCATGCGCTTGAGGACGTCCGCATGCGCCGTCAGGAAATTAACAATGTTAGGTTCATAGGGGCCGTTCTTTGACTCTTCCAGCATCACGGCGATGTAGCCGTGCTTCTTGATCCAGTCGCCCATGGCACCGAGCTTTGCCTTGCCGTTGGGGTCGGCGATGAAGATGGTCTTCCAGGTTTTCTTCGGGTCTGCGGAGTAGCCTTCGGGAACCCATAACCGGTAGTGGTAGGCTCCCGAGAGGGCAGCGGATTTACCGGTGCCTTTGTAGATGCACGTGATGCGTGTCTCGGCTCCGTCCTTCAAGGGCTCCGTCAGCGGGGTGGCGGTCTCGTCGGCCACATTGGTTGTCGCCGTGGCATTGCGGGCAGCAGGCTTTGCTTCGGTCTTGGGCTCCGCGGGTTTCTGGGGCAGGGCGTGCGCGGTTTGCGGAATGAGGGATAGGGCGATCATGAGGCCCAGGACGATGGGGTGCTTCATAATAAAAAGGTCTGCTTACTTGGGCAGCTTGGCGTCGACGTAATCGAGGGCCTTCTCGATGACGTCCTTCGGGGCCCACTGGTGGCCGCCTTCGAATTCGAAGACCTGCAGGCGGTCGCCCTGCGTGGCCTGCAGCTGCTTGATCTCGCCGCGGTTGGAGTCCTTCTTGCCCATGGTCACGGCGACGGCGGGGATCTGCACGCCGGTCAGGCCACGGAGGCCGTTGTCGAGGATGCCGGTGCCGGCTCCCTGCAGGATGACGCCGCCGAAGTTGTCGCCGATGCTCACGAAGATCGAGCTGGCGCGCGCGCCGCCGGAGAAGCCGGTGCAGACCTTGCGGCCGGGGCCGATGCGGAAGCGCTTCACGGCGTCCTGGTGCGCGGCGAGGAAGTTGCCGACGCTCGGATCCCACGGGCCGTTCTTCGATTCGTCGAGGAGGATGGCGATGTAGCCGTGCTTCTTCACCCAGTCGGCCATGTTGCCGAGGGTCGCGTTGCCGCCGGGCGAGGCGACGAAGAGGGCGCTCCATTCCTTGGTCGCGTCCGCGTGGTAGCCCTTCGGCAGGATGACGCGGTAGTGGTAGACGCCGGAGTATTTCGAGTAGCCGCCGTTGTGGTCGCAGGCGATGCGGGTCTCGACGCCTTCCTTGATGACGACCTCGAGCGGGGTCGTCCGCGACGGGGCGACCGGATCGGCGGCCGACGCCACGATGGCGCAGAGGGAAAGAAGCAGGGCGAGGGGGCTTCGCATGACGAAGGGGTAGGGGCGTAAGCGGCCAAGGGCAAGCGTGGTTGCGGCTTGGAAGCCGGGGTCGGATGCCTCATAGCGTCGGTGTGCCTCGTCCCGTCGTCCCCGTGCTCGAAGTCTCCCGCCTGCGGATCGCCCGCGAGGACAAGGTCATCCTGCGCGGCCTCGACTGGCGCGTGGAGCCAGGCCAGCACTGGGTCATCCTCGGTCCGAACGGCTCCGGAAAGTCGTCGCTCCTCGCGGCGCTCACGGGTTATTTCGCGCCGACCTCCGGTTCGCTCTCGGTCCTTGGCGAGACTTTCGGCCGCAGCGACTGGCGCGAGCTGCGCCGGCGCATCGGCCTCGTCGGTCCGTCCGTCGCCGCGATGATCGCGCCCGCCGAGCCGGCCTTGTCGGTCGTCGCCGGCGGCGTCGACGGCCTGATCAATCTCTGGCGTCGCCCGAAGCCCGCGACGCTCGCGCTCGCACGTCGTCTGCTCCGTCTGCTCAAGGTCAGCGGACTCGCGAAGCGTCCGTGGGGGCATCTCTCGCAAGGCGAACGTCAGCGCGTGCTCATCGCCCGCGCCTTGGCTTCCGACCCCGCATTGCTCATCCTCGACGAATCCTGCGCCGGCCTCGACCCGGTCGCGCGTGCCGAATTCCTCTCTCTCGTGAAGCGTCTGCCGAAGCTGACGCCCGGTCTGGCCATCGTGTTCGTCACGCACCACGTCGAGGAGATCCTGCCGACCTTCACCCACGCGTTGCTGCTGCGCAACGGATCGGCCCTGGCCGCCGGCAAGATGGGCGAAGTCCTCAAGCCCGCCGTGCTCTCGAAGCTCTTCGGACGGAAGGTCCGCCTGAGCAAGGGCCGGGACGGCTGGGCGCTGACGGTCGCCGGGAAGTAGTCGCGGGGCGGTTTGACCGCTTTCGACTTCCCCTTAACCCCTGCTTCGTCCTACTTCATCTTCTTTCGCAATGCCCTCGCCGTTCGACAATCTCCTCCCTCGCTATGACGCCGTCGTCATCGGCGCCGGCCTCGGCGGGATGACCGCGGCGAACAACCTCGCGAAGTTCGGCCGCAAGGTGCTGCTCCTCGAGCACCACTACCAGCTCGGCGGCCTGGCCACCTACTTCAAGCGCGCCGGCGGCCACGTCTTTGACATCTCCCTGCACGGCTTCCCGCACGGGATGATCAAGTCCACGCGCCGCTACTGGACCAAGGAGATCTCGGACCGCATCCACCAGCTCCACGACGTCCGGTTCATCAACCCCGACTTCGACGTCCGCACGACCTTCGACCGCGCCGACTTCACGCGCATCCTGATCGAGCAGTTCAAGCTGGCGCCGGAGACCGTCGAGGCCTTCTTCGCGCACCTGCGCGAGATGAACTACTACGACAACGACCCGCGCACCACGCGGCAGTTGTTCGAGCAGTTCTTCCCCGGCCGCCCCGAGGTCCAGCGCCTGCTCCTCGAGCCGATCGCCTACGCCAACGGCTCCACCCTCGACGATCCCGCGATCACCTTCGGCATCGTCTTCTCGAACTTCATGTCGAAGGGCGTGTTCATCTTCCAGGGCGGCACGGACACCATGATCAACCTCATGACCGCCGAGATGAAGGCCAACGGCGTCGACATCCGTCGCAACGTGCTGGTCGAGAAGGTCCACGTCGAGAAGGACGCCTCCGGCCGCCGTCGCGTCGTCGGCGTGAAGCTCCGCGGCACGCGCGAGGGCGAAGAAGCCGAAGTCGCCTGCTCCACCGTCGTCTCCAACGCCAACATCAAGGACACCGTCCTGAAGATGGGCGGCGAAGAAGCCTTCGAGGCCCCGTTCCTCGAGGAAGCCCGCAAGGTCCGCGTGAATACTTCTTCCTGCCAGGTCTACATGGGCGTGCGCGAAGGCGAGACCATCCCGCACATCGGGGACCTCGTGTTCACCTCCGAGGCCAGGCCGTTCTCCAGTCACGAGCTCGTCGACTTCCACACCACCTCGCGCACCTACTCGGTCTACTACCCGGACACCCGTCCGCACACCAAGAACCCGCGCTACGCGATCGTCACCTCTGTCAATCAGAAGTGGGACGACTGGGCGCATCTCTCCGATACGGACTACGCCGCCAATAAGGCGCGCGTCATCGAGGAGTCCTTCAAGGGCCTCGAGAAGTTCATCCCCGACATCCGTTCGAAGGTCGACCACGCCGAGGCCGCGACCCCGCGCACGGTCAATCGCTACGTCCGTCACGTCGGCGGCACCTCGTTCGGCACCAAGTTCGAAGGCCTCAAGGTCTCGATGGCCCTGCCCGAGCAGGTCGGCGGCTTCTACCATGCCGGCAGCGTCGGCATCATCATGTCCGGCTGGCTCGGCACCATCAATTACGGCGTGATCGTCTCGGCCAAGGCCGATGCTTACCTGCGCGACCCGAACGCGAATCCGCTGGGCGACGCCGCGGCGAGCGCGGGAGTCTGAGGGCGGCGGAGTTGACCGGTTGAACCGTTGACCGGTTGGCCGGAGGAAGACGCCCCTCCGCCATTCCTCTACTGCGCGTTTCTTGTAAGGGCCCTGGTATTCCGGCGGCTTGACGGTGCCCGGGATTCGGCAAACCTCCGGGCATGGCCAATGAAAAGGAAACCTTCGCCAAGAAATGCGAGCACGCCCTCGAGTATTTCATCTTCGCCAGCCGTTGGGTGCAGGCGCCGATCTACGTCGCGCTGATCTTCGCCGCGATCGCCTACGCCTGGAAGAGCGTGCAGGAGCTCCTGCATCTGCTCGATGGTTTCTCCGCCGCCACCGAAAGCGCCATCATGGTGGGCATCCTCTCGCTCGTGGACATCTCGATGGTGGCCAACCTGGTGAACATGGTCGTCGTCGGCGGCTACGTGACCTTCGTCTCGCGCATCGACTTCGGCGACAACGGCGACCGCCCCGACTGGCTGGACCACATCAACGCCAACACCCTCAAGGTGAAGCTCGCCGGCAGCCTGGCCAGCATCTCGGCCATCCACCTGCTCAAGAGCTTCATCGCCATCACCGACTTCGTCGGCACGGGCGGGGCGATGACCCCGAGCCATGAGAAGATCATCCTCTGGCAGGCCATCATCCACGGCGTGTTCCTGGGTTCGATGATCCTTTTCGCCTGGGGCGAGAAGATGCAGCGGACCGAGGGTCACTGAGCCTTTGGCGGCAGGTCGCTCACCCAGCCGATCAGGTACCGTCCGAGCTGCGCCGACCATCCGAAATGGATCCGCAGGCGCAGGCCCGCCGGATTCGCCTTGGTGTCGATCGTCGCGTCCAGGCGCAGCTTGCGGCCCGCGTGGGTCACCACGATGGCGGAGCGTCCCGTCAGCCCCTGGCGCGTCGGGTGACGCAGGTGCGGCGGGACCTCGTCGCCGTCGCAGGCGCCGCCGATGCCGCCGTCCATCCGCACCATGCGCAGGAAGTCGAGCGCGTGCATCGCGGCGTGGACGTGTTCGAAGCAGTCGAACTCGCACGCGAAGCCCGCGTCGACGGCCGACTCGAGGATGACATGGTCCGACATGCTGGGCATGCGCGCGGCCCAGGCGAGGAAGTGGCCCACGTTGGGCTGGTGGCCGGGGATGAGGTGGCCCTGGACTTCCTGCTTGGGGCGGCGGACTTTTTCTTCGCGCACCTCCGGTCCGAGGCCGGCCACGATAGCCTGCACCACCGCTTTGTCCGCGGCGCGGAAGTCGAAGGTGACTTCGTTCATGCGGCCATCGACGCCGGCAGGGCCGGAGTCGTCGCCGGCGATGCGCACGCCGATGTCGCCATGGAACTCGGGTCCGCTCAGGCGGACGCAGTCCCCGTAAGCCGGCAGCACGAAGAACGTGGGCAGGCCTTCGCCCGCGCCGCCGAGGGACTCGAGGCGTTCGCGGAGTCTCAGGGCGGAGAAGGGGGTGCGGAGGCGGCGGCGGAGGAGAGGGCGAGGGCGGGCGGGCGGTGCAGGACGGCGTTTCATGGATGGGTTTTAAAAAAGAAGAGAGGGTGTCCCTGCCGTGCGGTCCGTGGGAAAACGGCGCGCGGCTGGAAGGGTGAGCAATCGAATGGAGTTTCGGAGAGGGACGCCGGGGTGGGCGGAGAACTCTCCGAGGCGTTTACTATGCCCAGGTCGGGCGGGTTGTCCAGAGGGGCGCGGGGCGCCTGCCGGAATATTATAACCCCATGATTTGCGGGCAAAAAGAAGGGCTCCCCTTGCGGGGAGCCCCGGGTGGGAGGTGCGGCCGACGGGTCAGCGGGCCTTGGCGGCCACCGGGATGCGCATGCCGTAGAAGCTTCGGTACACGAAGAACAAGGACGCCAGGAAGATCGCTCCGCCGAGCAGGAGCCGTGGTCCGGATTCCATCTTCACGGCGATCTCCACGGCGAGCAGGCCGAAGAGCGTGGTGAACTTGATGACCGGGTTGAGCGAGACCGACGAAGTGTCCTTGAACGGGTCGCCGACCGTGTCGCCCACGACCGTGGCCGCGTGCAGTTCGGTGCCCTTGGCCTTGAGGTCGACCTCGACGATCTTCTTGGCGTTGTCCCACGCGCCGCCGGCGTTGGCCATGAAGATGGCCTGGAAGAGCCCGAAGAAGGCCATCCCGACCAGGTAGCCGATGAAGAAGAACGGGTCGAAGAGGGCGAGTGAGAGCGAGAAGCAGAAGATCACGATGAAGATGTTCGTCATGCCCTTCTGCGCGTACTGGGTGCAGATGCGCACGACCTCCTTCGACGAGTCCGCCGCCGCGGTGGTCGCGTCGAGCTTCATGTTGTCCTTGATGTAGACCACCGCCCGGTAGGCCCCGGTCACCACCGCCTGGGTGGAGGCGCCCGTGAACCAGTAGATGACCGCCCCGCCCATGAGCAGGCCCATCAGGGCCTCCGGGTGCACCAGCGAGAGCTTCTCGAGGACGTTGAACTTGGCGTCGAGCGCGCGGTAGTGTTCCTGCAGCATCATGATGATGCCGAAGACCATCGTCGTGGCGCCCACGACGGCCGTGCCGATGAGCACCGGTTTCGCCGTGGCCTTGAAGGTGTTGCCCGCGCCGTCGCCTTTCTCGAGCTGGTGCTTGGCGCCTTCGAAGTCGGGCCGGAAGCCGAAGTCGCTTTCCAGCTCGGCGGCGATGCCCGGCTGCTTCTCGATCTGCGAGAGCTCGTAGACGGACTGGGCGTTGTCGGTCACCGGGCCGAACGAGTCGACCGCGATCGTGACCGGACCCATGCCCAGGAAGCCGAAGGCGACGAGACCGAACGCGAAGATGGGCGCGGCGAAGGCGAACTGCGCCGGCATCAGCCCGGAGACCGCGGCGTGGGTCGAGAGCAGGTAGGCGCCGAACATCAGGCCCAGGATGCACAGCCCGGTCCAGAAGGCCGAATAGTTGCCGGCGACGAGGCCGGACAGGATGTTGAGCGAGGCCCCGCCCTGGTCGGAAGAGGTCACGACCTCCTTCACGTGGCGGCTTTCGGTCGAGGTGAACACCTTGGTGAACTCCGGGATCAGCGCCCCCGCGAGGGTGCCGAGCGAGATGATCGTGGACAGCACCCACCAGAGGCCTCCGCCGAGCGGGGCCAGCAGGAAGTAGCTGGCGAGGTAGGTGACCGCGATCGAGACGAGGGAGCTGATCCAGACGAGGTTCGTGAGCGGCTGCTCGAGGTTGAAGTCCTTGGCCTGGCCCCAGACGGCGCGGCTCACCGCGTCGTTGAGCCAGTAGCTCAGCAGCGAGGTGACGACCATCAGGATGCGCATCGCGAAGAGCCAGACGATCAGCGTCGCGCAGAGGGCCGGCTTCGCCGCGAGCGCCAGGGCGAGGAAGGCGATGAGCGCCACGCCGGTGACGCCGTAGGTCTCGAACCCGTCGGCGGTCGGGCCGACCGAGTCGCCGGCGTTGTCGCCGGTGCAGTCCGCGATGACGCCCGGGTTGCGGGGGTCGTCCTCGGGCAGCTTGAAGACGATCTTCATCAGGTCCGCGCCGATGTCGGCGATCTTGGTGAAGATGCCGCCGCAGATGCGCAAGGCGGAGGCCCCGAGCGACTCGCCGATGGCGAACCCGATGAACGAGGGGCCGGCCAGTTCCTTCGGCAGGAACAGGAGGATCGCGATCATGAAGAAGAGCTCGATGGCGACGAGGAGCAGGCCCACGCTCATGCCGGATTTCAGCGGGATGAGCAGCGTCGCAAGCGGGTTGCCGCGGAGGGCGGAGAAGGCCGCGCGCGAATTGGCGACGGTGTTGATGCGGATCCCGAACCAGGCCACGCCGTAGCTCCCCAGGATGCCGAGGACCGAAGCCGCGAGGATCACCGCGACGTCGGCGAAGCCTTTGTGCTCCAGGCCGGCGAAGTAGTAGGTCATGCAGGCCGCGATGAGCACCCAGAGCCCGGCCAGGAACTTGCCCTGCTGCCAGAGGTACGTCTTGCAGGTGCCCCAGATGATCTCGGAGACCGCCGCCATGGAGCGGTGGACGGGCAGGGCCCGCGTCTGCACGTATTGCCACCAGCCGTAGGCGGTCGCGAAGGCGCAGACCGCCAGCCCGAGCCAGAGGACCTGATGCCCGTCGAGCGCGCCGCCGAGGAAGGAGGTCTGCCCGAGGTCGGGGATTCGGATGTCCGCTTCGCCGGCCAGGGCGAGCGAGGAGAACGACAGCGCCAAGGCCGTCGTGAGGAGCTTCACGCAGTTCATGGTTATAGGGTGGCCGGGGGTGCGGCCTACGGAGGTTTATGGAGGCTCATGGGCCGCCCTGCGAGCGGAAAACGCTTACGCCCCTTTCGTTTGCGATCGTATGAGGACTCGTCAGTCCAGCAGATGCGTGCGCAGGAACAGGGCCGTGGCCGCGAACTGATAGTCGGCGTTGGCCTTCTTCACGAAGCCGTGGCCCTCGTCCTTGGCCAGCACGTACCACACCGCCCCGCCGCGGGCTTTGACGGCGTCCCGCATGCGTTCGGCCTCGGTGAACGGGACCCGCGGGTCGTTCTTACCTTGGACGATCAGCAAGGGCGCCCGGATCTTGTCCGCATGATTGGCCGGCGAGATGCCGTCCAGGAAAGCCTTCACCTCCGGCTTGCGCTCGTCGCCATACTCCAGGCGGCGGGCGCCCCGCCGGTAGTCGGAGGTGTCCCGGAGGAAAGTGGCGATGTTGGCGATGCCGACGTTGTCCACGCCGCAGCGGAAACGCTCGGGGTAGTTCACGAGGCACGCCAGGCTCATGAAACCTCCGTAGCTGCCGCCGTAGGCCGCGACGCGGCCGGCGTCCAGACGGTCGGACCGCGCGACCCAGTCGAGCACCGCGGCCACGTCCTTGATCGCGTCGCCGCGCTTCAGCCCGTCGTCCAGCGCGAGGTATTTCCGTCCGTAGCCGGTCGAGCCGCGGACGTTGGGGTAGACGAGCGCGACGCCCAGTTCGTTGAGGTAGTAGTGGAAGCTTCCGCGATACCCGGGGCGGGACTGTCCTTCCGGCCCGCCGTGGAAGATCATCAGCACCGGCCGCTTGCCGGGGAACTTCGCCGCGTCGGGGTGATAGACCAGCGAAGGCACGCTGACCCCGTCGAAGCTGCGCACACGCGCCACCGTCGGTTCCGGCGACGGGATGGTCTTCTTCGGCTTGCTGGTGCGGTCCGTCCAGCGCGTGACCGCGCCGGTGTCGAGGTCCGCCGACCAGGCGTCGCTCGCGGAGTCTTCGCTGTTCAGGGAGAAGCCCACCTCATGGCTCCCGGGCCGGAAGAGGAGGTTGCTCAGCACGCCGGCCTTCAGCTTCGGCGCCGGCAAGGGCCGCCCGGTGGCGAGGTCCCAGCAGCGTAACTCCGAGAAGCCCTCGACGTTGAAGGCGACCGCGAGCCGGGCGCCGTCGTCCGAGACGACGAGTTCCTCGCCGTCCCACGCGGGTCCGCCTTCGAGCCGACGGAGCTCGCCGGTCTTCAGGTCGATCCGCGTCGGCGCCAGGAAGTCGCCGCCATGGTCCGACAGGGCGTAGACCGCGCGGCCGTCTTCGGCGAAGGCCGGCTGGGTGAAGTACGCGCGCCCGGTCTCGGGCGTGATCCTCGTCTTCTGCGTCGTCGCGACGTCCATCGTCCAGAGGCGGCTTTCGGCCTGCCCGAACGATTGGCGGAGGAGGAGCCGCGTGCCGTCCGGGGACCAGGCGACCGGACCCCATCCGGCCGAGGTGCCTTGATGGACGACGCGTTCGGCGTAGGGAGGACGCGCTTCGACGACGATGATGTCGGTGTCCTTGCCGTTGCGACGGTTGGTCGCGTAGGCGAGCCGGCTTCCGTCGCGGGACCAGCAGGCGCCGACGTTGCGCGATTTCCCGTCCGTCAGCCGATGCGGCTTCGCCTTGGGGTCGGCGAGGTCCTTGAGGTGGAGCTGGTAGTCCTCGTTCCCGCCGACGTCCGCCGCATAGAGGAGGAGCGAGCCGCCGGGCTGCATCTCGCCGCTCTTCACCGGCTCGGGTCCGCCGGTCAGGGGCGTCCGCTTGGCCAAGGGCGCCTCCATCAGGTGCAGGTGCGAAGCCTCGCCGATCCGGGTCGTCACGAGCGCCGCGCGCCGCGTGGCGTGCCATCCGCGGAAGCCGGCGCCGCCGAGGCTGAGGTAGGGCGCGAGCTCGGCGGTCAGCGCGGGCGGCACGGGCGGGACGCCCTCGGCGACGATGGCGGGCGGGACGGCGGCCCGGACGGCGACCGCGCACAGGAGGAGGGAGAGCAGGGAGGGGCGGCCCATGTCGTATTTTTATTATGACAACCGGCCCCGCTCCAAGCCGATATGCGGCCGGGGGCGTCGCTTACTTGCCCGGCTTCCGGCGGGCGGCGGCCTTGGCCTCCGCGGCCGCCCCGCCCGGCCCGAACGAGTCCGGGTCCGCGAGCAGGCGGGGCGCGACCGGGACGGCGCCGTCGTCGCCCTGC
Organism: Verrucomicrobiota bacterium; assembly: GCA_030834165.1. Taxonomy (GTDB): domain Bacteria; phylum Verrucomicrobiota; class Verrucomicrobiia; order Opitutales; family UBA953; genus UBA953. Next base: position 34,959 of record JAURFU010000009.1, on the reverse strand, counting down.
GCCTTCATCCAGGCGTCGAGCGCCGCGCGCAGCTCGGCCAGCTTCGGAGCGTGCGCGGGGTCGGCGGCCAGGTTCCGCGTCTCGGCCGGATCGGCCTCCAGGTCGTAGAGCTCTTCCGCCGGGCGGCGGTGGTAGCGCGCCAGCGTCGCCGCCGCGCGCGCGTCCGTCCGCGCGAGCTGTTCCCACTCCGCGAAGAACGCCCGCTGGCCGAGGGCGTCGCCGCGGCTTTCCTGCAGGTCGATGTGCGTCGTGAACGCCCAATCGGGACGGAGGTTGCGCAGGTATTTCCAACGTCCGTCGCGCACGCTCCGCGCGGGGTAGACGTTCATCCGGTTGTCGTTCGAGTGCGTGGCGAAGATCATCTCCCGGTGCTGGTCGCCGCCGCGCAGCACGGGCAGGAACGACCGGCCGTCGAGCTCCGCCGGCGCCTTGCCGCCGGCGGCTTCGAGCAGCGTCGGGAGGAGGTCGACCCAGCTCACCATGGCGGGCGTGCGCCGCCCGGCGGCGACGGCGCCCGGCCAGCGGACGATGAGCGGCGTGGCGATGCCGGCCTCGTAGAGGTTCCACTTCCCGAACGGCCACTGGGCTCCGTGGTCGCTCGTGAAGACCATCAGGGAGGCAGGCGGGAGCGTCTCGCGCACGGCGCGCATCACCTCGCCCAGTTCGCGGTCGCAGCGGGCGACGGCGTCGGCGTAGCGCGCCCGCCAGACGCGGGTCTGCGGCGTGTCGAGGCTGCCGGCGGGCAGACGGAGGGCGGCCGGGTCATGCGCGCCGTCGTTGACCGGCCAGGGCACGTGCGGCCAGTTGCTTCCGACGAACAGGCAGAGCGGCTTGGCGCCTTGAGGGCGGGAGCGGAGGAAACGGAGCGCCGCGGGGACGCCTTCGGGGTCATGGAAGGAGTCGTGCGCGTAGACGTCGAAGCCGTAGTCCGCGGTGTGCCGGTAGTGCGAGACCTTGCCGAAGGCGGCCACCTCATAGCCCAGTTCCTTGAAGTAGGCGGGCCATCGGCGGATCTCGGCGCGGGGCCGCGCGTGGTTGGAGGCGGCGCCGTTGCGGGCGGGCATGAGTCCCGTGAGCAAGGCCGCCCGGCTGGGCGCGCAGCTGGGAGAAGCGACGTAGGCCCGGTCGAACGTCAGTCCGTCGGCGGCCAAGGCGGCCAGGTTCGGCGTGCGGATGTCCGTGCCGCCGTAAGGGGCCGAGTCCAGCTGCCCGAGGTCGTCGGCCAGGAAGACGACGATGTCGGGTCGCCTGACCGTCTCCGCGCCGGCGAGAGAGATGAGCGAAAAGAGCAGCAGGAGCAGGCGGTGCATGAACGGGACCCTAAGCATGACGCATCAGGCTGGGAACGCAGAAGTTGTCTCGCCTGCCGCGGGGCGTGCCGCAAGATGTCAGCCACCCCTATGAAGTCCTGCCTGGCCTTGTTTTTCGCTGCCTCCCTTTTCGCGGCGTCCGAACCTTACCCGGTGAGCGAAGCCGCCGCGCCCGTGCCGCACCCCGCCGCGGCCGCCCCGGGCTTCGTCCCTCTGTTCAACGGCAAGGACCTCGCCGGCTGGAAGACCAAGGGCAACTGGGTCTACGACGTCGATGGTACGGTCACCTTGAAGCCGCGTCCGGGCGAGACCGGCTGGAAGCGCTTCGACGCCTATCTCTTCACCGAGCGCAAGTATCGCGACTTCGTCCTCGATCTCGAATTCAAGTTCGAGCCCACCGGCAACTCCGGGGTCTTCTTCTGCGTCGCCGACCCGCTCGACCCCGTGGCCAAGGGCGTCGAACTGCAGATCCTCGACACGCACGGCCTCGCCAAGCCCGGTCACCATGACTGCGGCGGCATCATCCGCGCCATGGCCGCGTCCAAGAACATGGTGAAGCCGGCCGGCGAATGGAACCGCTACACCCTCACGCTCAAGGACCGCCGCCTCACCGTCGATTTCAACGGCGAGCGCACCATCGTGCTCGACCTCGCGGCTTCGCCGATGAAGGACCGCCCCGTCGAAGGCCACGTCGGTTTCCAGGACGAGGCCAAGCGCGTCTGGTATCGCAACGTCCGGATCAAGGAACTCCGCTGATCAGCGGCGGAGCCAGCGACGGGCGAGCAGCCATAAGGCCGCCGGCATGATCACGCTGAGCGCCAGCGCCCAGGCCGGCTCGGTCTGGCCGAGCGCGCCGATCGCGGCGAAGAGGAAGCTGGTCGGCACGCCGCCGCAGAGCAGCGCGAAGAAGTAAGTGCGGAAAGGCATCCGGTTCAGTCCTGCGAGGCACGCGATCGCCTCGGGCAGGATCGGCAGGCAGCGCGAACCGGCCACCAGCCAGGCGCCGCCGTCGGCGAAGAGTTTCTCGCCGGACTCCAACGCCTCGGCGCCGGCCAGGCGCAGGGCGAGCGGTCGGCCGAGCCAGCGGCTGAGCCCGTAGGCGACCAGTCCCGCCGCGACCGTGCCGGCGGCGGCGTAGAGTCCGCCGATGAGCGTCCCGTAGGCGAGGCCGAGCGCCGACATCACGAGCGTGCTCGGGATCGGCAGAAGCAGGTCGGCGACGAGCAGGCCCGCGCCGGCGAGGCCGCCGGCCGCGCCGAAGCCGGCGATCCACGTGCGCGAGCCTTCGACCGTGAACGTCGCGTCCAGCGCGTCGCCCCAGATGATCCACGGGATGATCGCGCCGGCCAGCAGGAGCGTCGAGGCGACGAGCAGGCCGCGGTGGCGGGCGAAGAAGCTCATGCGCCGGCGCGCAGGTCCTTCCAGGGCGCTTCGCCGCTGACGTCGACCATGAAGGGGCCCTTGCTCGCGCCCGGCGAAAGGATCGCGAGGATCGTGGCGTCCGCCCGCGAGACGTTGAACGTCGCGTGCACGACGCCGGCCGGGATGTGCGCGGCGTCGCCGGGCCTCAGGAGGCGCTTCTCCTTCTCCACCCACTGTTCGACCTCGCCCGCGAGGACGTAGATCATCTCCTCGAGTTCGGGGTGCGTGTGGAAGGCGTGGCCCTCGCCCGCGGGCAGGGTCGCCTCGCAGACCTGCAGGTCCTTCGCGCCGGTGAGTTCGGGGCGCGTCAGCCAGTAATTGGTGCGGCCCTTGTATTCTTCCTTGATGGCCTCGGCCTTGGTCACGAATCGCAGCGGGGTGGTCATGCCGGACGCTACCGCACGGGCTCGTCCCACCGCAAGCATCGGTGGCCGGCGTTGACACCCTCGCCGGTCGGGATGAGAACATCGCCCCCCCGCACCCCATGAAACGCACCCTATCCCTCCTCCTCGGGCTCTCCTTGTTCGGCGCCGCTTCCGTCGTCGCCCAGGAGGCCAAGAAAGCTCCCGCCAAGAAGGCCGCCGCTCCGGCGGTGAAGCTGCCGGCCCAGCCCGCCGACGTCGCCGCGCCCAAGCTCGGGCCCGACGGCAAGCCCCAGGCCGGTTTCCTCAAGTCGCACGAGTCCTTCGTCGCCGTCGCCAAGAAAGGCGAAGCGCAGGTCGTCTTCCTCGGCGACTCCATCACCGCGGGCTGGGGTCGTCAGGCCGCCATCTTCGACAAGGAATTCGGCCAGTACAAGGCCGCCAACTTCGGCATCGGCGGCGACCGCACCCAGCACGTCCTGTGGCGCGTCGAGAACGGCGAGTTCGAAGGCATCAAACCCAAGGCCGTGGTGCTCATGATCGGCACCAACAATTCAGGCGTCGCCGAGAACTCCCCCGAGCAGATCGCCGCGGGCATCAAGAACATCATCGCCGCGATCCATCGGCGCTCGCCCGAGACCAAGGTGCTCCTCCTCGCGATCTTCCCGCGCGGCGCCACCGAAGCCAACAACCCCGGCCGCGCCAAGAACCAGGCCGTCAACGCCCTCATCGCCAAGTTCGACGACGGCCAGAAGGTCCACTTCCTCGACATCGGCGCCAAGTTCCTCAAGCCCGACGGCACGCTCGAGAAGGCGATCATGCCTGACCTCCTGCACCTGAACGCCGCCAGCTACCAGATCTGGGCCGACGCGATCCGCGAGAAGCTCGCTGCGCTCGTCAAGTAAGCCGTCTGCGGCTTCGTCTCCGGGCCGGTCCTCTCGCGAGGGCCGGCCCTTGGCGTGTCCGCCTTACTTGCCCCAGCCGGCGGGCAGGTCGGGCAGGGTGGCCGTCAGGATCTCGTGGATCGCGACGCGTTCGGACTCCTCGAGGTGGCCGAAGGCAGGCGAAGGCGGGAAGGCGCGCAGGCCGACGGAGAGACGCAGCAGCGTGATCTCGCGGAGCTGGCGGGGCAGGTGCGTGAAGCTCTCGGAGTAGATCAGCGGGCTGCAGCGGTAACGGAAAAGGCGCGTGCGCAGGTCGAGGTCTCGGAGGGAGCGGCCCTTGGCGTCGGCCTTGCGGGTCTTGGCGTAGGCGGCGGCGAAGACGCCGTCGGAGCGCAGCGCGTCTTCGGGCCAAGGGGCTTCGTCGCGGCAGAGGAGCGCGTCGAGCAGCTTCTCCGCCTGGCTTTCGAAGACCACGACGCACGAGCCCTGCGGCGGGGCGTCGTCGGGCAGGCCGAGGATCTTGCGCATCGCCGGCCAGCGATGGAGCGCGATGCGCGCGTCCTGCAGCGCGGTGGAGATCACGTTGTGCACGTGGATCTGGTGGTCGTGCAGGAGCATCGGGACCACGTCGCTCGTCTTCAGGAGGTAGCGACGCGTATCCACGACTCCTTCGAGCGAAGCGAGGTTGCGGACCGGCTGCGCCGAGGGGCCTTCGAAGTCTTCGGGCTTCCGGCCGGTCAGGTTGCCGCGGTGACGCAGGCCCGGGCCGCCGCCGGTGACGTACCATCCGCCCCAGCGTTCTTCGAGCGGCGTGGCGGGGTCGATGTTCGAACTTCCGGAGCCGGCGAGCGGTTCGCCGCGCGCGTCGGGGAAGACCGTGCGGGCGCGCAGCGTGGGCGTGTGTTCGTGGCGGGCGTGGCAGAGCAGGCAGTCGTTGTCGCGGCGCAGCAAGGGGGCCGCGCCGGTCTCGTGCGCGTCGAAGACGTAGAAGGTCGCGCCGAGCTGCGGGTCGAAGACCGTCACCTCGAACGCGCCGGTGGGCGCCCAGCCGACGTAGGCTTCGTCGGAGAAGTAGAGCACGCGCGGCGTCTCGGTCGTGATCAGGTCGCGCTGGAGGCTCGTCTTGCTGAAGACGAAGATCTGGGATTCGACCGGCACCTTGAACTCATCGAGCAGCCACTGCAGGCGCTTCTTCGCCGGCAGGGAGCGGATGGCGTTGGCGCGCGCCTGGTGGGCCGCGTTCAGGGCCGTGGCCCGGTCCTTGGCCTCGGTGGCCGAATAGCTGATCGGCGGCTCCTCGAACGGCTCGGCCTGCTGGGCGGCGAGGTTAGGGCCGAGGAGGCCGAGGAGCAGCAGGCGCGGGAAGGAGGAGGGCACGCCGACACGATGGCGAACCCCTCCCCCGACACAAGACCCGGCTCAGCGGCGGATACCGAGGCGCATCTTGCGGAAGGCCTCCGCTTCGATCTGGCGGATGCGTTCGCGGGAGACGCCGTGACGGCGGCCGATGGCGTCGAGCGTCTGCTCCTCGCCGTCGAGGCCGGCACGGGCGCGGATCACCTCGAGTTCGCGCGGCGTGAGCTGGGCCATCACCTCGGCCAGCGCGGCCTGGCGGTCGGAGGCCTCGGCGTAGGCGGCCGGCGTCGGCGCTTCCGGGTCGGCGAGCGTGTCGCCGAAGGTCGTATCGCTGTCTTCGCCGATCGGCGCGTCCAGCGACTGGCCGTGCTGCTGGTAGCAGCGCAGCTCGGCGAGCTTCTCCGGCGACCACTCCAGCGCGGCGGACAGTTCGTCCTCGGTCGCTTCGCGGCCGGTCTTCTGGAGGATCGCGGCCTCGGCCTTGCGGAGCTTGGCCATCCGTTCGTGGAGGTTGCGCGGCAGGCGCACCGTGCGGCGCAGGAAGTTGAGGTGGCGGAACACCGCGCTGCGGATGCCCCACACTGCGTACGTGCTGAAGCGGTGACCGAGATCGGCGTCGAAGGTGCGCGCCGCCTCCATGAGCGCGACGTTGCCGGCCGCGACGAGTTCGAACGTCTCCTCGCGGGACACGTTGATCTTCTTCGCGACGAAGTAGGTCAGGCGCAGGTTGCATTTCACCAGTTCGTCGTGCGCGGCCTGGCCGGCCGGGGTGAGGGTACCGGCGGCGTTCTGGCCGGCCTTGATGCGGTGGCCGAGCGCGAGTTCCTCCTCGGCGCTCAGGCGGGGCCAGCGGGCGGCTTCGTTGAGGTAGTGCGTGAGGCTGTCCGCCTCGCCGGCGCGGGCGGGGGTCGTCTCTTGGAGGGTGACCTCGATTTCACCCAGATCAGGGAAGTCGGAGCGGAGAAGGGAAGTGAGGGTGTCGGTCTTGGCGGTGCTTGGGGGGATGTGGTTGATCATGGAAAAATAAAGGGGCCTGTATATATAGGGCCGAAAAAGGGGGGGCTGAGAGACGCTTTTTCCTAAATTACTGTCAGTCAGTGAGATAAATTCGTATTATATTTCAAGAGGGGGTGCTCTTGGGGGCGGTTGCCGAGGGGGAGGGCGGGGCTGCGAGGCTCATTATGCCCAGCTCGGGTGACCCGTCAAAGGGGGTGCCGGAGGTTGCCGCGCGCTCTGCGTAATCGACCAAGAATGGCTGATTTTTTGGGTGGGAACGGGCGTCGGATTGGGGAGTCTATAAGGCATGCTCCGCCTCCTACCCCTTAGCGTCGCCTTGCTCGGCTTCGCTCTTTCACTGTCCGCGGCCGACCGTCCGAACATCCTGATGATCGTCTCCGACGACCAAGCATGGTTCGATCATGGTTTCCTTGGGGCCAAGGCGGTCAGCACGCCGCATCTGGACAAGCTCGCCGCGGAATCGCGGGCTTTCCCCCGCGGCTATGTCACCAATTCCCTCTGCGGCCCCAGCCTCGCCTCGATGCTGACCGGCCGCCACGTCCATCGTCACGGTCTGACGGGCAATGACCCCTTCATTCCGCCCGCGCCGCCCGTCGCCGGGGCCAAAGGCGCCGCCAAGGCCGCGGCGGCCAAACAGAAGAGCGCCGCCTTCCTCGAGGGGCGCGCCCAGATGGTGAAGCGCTTCCAGGAATCGCCCATCCTTCCCCGCCTCCTCAGCGAGCAGGGCTATGTGAGCCTGCAGACGGGGAAGTGGTGGATGGGTCCGTATCAGACCGGCGGCTTCACCGAAGGCATGACCAAGGGAGGGCGCCACGGCGACGAGGGCCTCGACATCGGCCGCAAGACCTTGGCGCCGATCACGGATTTCATCGGCCGGGCCAAGAAGGACGGCAAACCCTTCTTCATCTGGTATGCGCCGATGATGCCGCATGACCCGCACACCCCGCCGGAGCGTTTGCTCGCCAAGTATCGCGACAAGTCCCCGACGCCGCAGGCCGCCAGGTATCACGCCATGGTGGAGTGGTTCGATGAGACCGTCGGCGAGCTCCGCGCCCATCTCGACAAGGAAGGCCTTACGCGCGACACCATCATCCTCTACGTCGTCGACAACGGCTGGATCCCGCGCACCGACAAGCCGGTGGTCGATTTCGCGCGCTCCAAGCAGTCGCCCTTCGACGGCGGCGTGCGCACGCCGATCCTCGTCAGCTGGCCCGGCCGCATCAAGCCGGCCGTCATGACCGAGGCCGCCAGCTCGGTGGACATCATGCCGACGCTGCTGAAGCTGGCCGGCGCCCCGGTGCCCGCCGACGGCGACGGCGTCGACCTGCTCGACGACGCGGCCCTGCGCGCGCGGCCGTTCGTCGCCGGCCAGAACTCGACCCACGACATCCTCGACCTCGCCCGCCCCGCGGCCAGCCTGCGCTACCGCTGGCTCGTCGCCGGCGACCTCAAGCTGATCGTCTCGAGCGGCCTCAAGACCGGCGGCACGCAGCAGGGCTCCGGCGACGCCACCGAGCCGCCCCGCCTCTTCGACCTCAAGGCCGACCCGCATGAGCTGCGCGATCTCGCCGCCGAACGCCCCGAGGACCTGAAGCGCCTCATGACCCAGCTCGACGGCTGGTGGGACGGACGCAAGTAAGCCCGGACTTTCCATCACGCCATGAACACCGCCCGCCTCCTCCTCGCCGCGCTCGCCGCCGCGCTCGTCGGCTGCCAGTCCGCCGACACCCCCGCTCCCGCCCCTGCGGCCAAGGCCGCCGCCAAGAAGGCCGCGAAGCCCGTGCCCGCCCATTATGTCTTCTACGTCGGGACCTCCGGCGCCAAGGCGCAGGGCGTGCTCCGCTGCGTGCTCGACGGCAAGACCGGCAAGATCTCGGCGCCCACCGTCGCCGCCGAAGCGAAGTCCGCTTCCTACGTCGCGCTCAGCCCTGACGCCAAGTTCCTCTACGCCACCGCCGAGGCCGCCGACGGCGCCGTGGCCGCTTACGCCGTCGAAGGCGAGAAGCTCCGTCTGCTCAACACCGAGGCCTCCAAGGGCAAGGGCCCGACGCACCTCGCCGTCGACGCCGCCCGCAAGAACCTGGTCGTCGTGAACTACGGCTCCGGTTCGACCACCGCGCTGCCGATCAAGGCCGACGGTTCCCTCGCCGCCGCGACCTCCTCGCTCCAGCACGTCGGCACGGGTCCCAACGTCGCCCGCCAGTCCGGCCCGCACGCCCACGGCGTCTACTTCCACCCGAAGTCCGGCCGCGCCTACGTCGCCGACCTCGGTACGGACGACATCTTCATCTACAAGTTCGACCCCGAGAAAGGCCTGCTCACGCCGAACAAGCCGAAGTCCGGCCGCGTCACCGCCGGCGAAGGTCCGCGCCACCTCGCCTTCCACCCCAGCGGCAAGTTCGCCTACGTGAACACCGAGATGGGCCTCAACGTCGTCGCCTTCTCCGTCGAACGTAACGGCGGCCTGAAGCAGCTGCAGAGCCTCCCGACGCTGCCCGCCGGCGCCGACAGCAAGGGCGTCTCCACCGCCGAGATCTTCGTCCGCCCCGACGGCAAGACGCTGTACGTCTCCAACCGCGGCCACGATTCCATCGCCGTCTACTCGATCGGCCAGGACGGCAAGCTCGCCCTCCTCCAGCACGTGCCCGGCACGCCCGCCACGCCGCGCGGCTTCGGTCTCAGCGCCGACGGCCGCTGGCTCGTCTGCGCCGGCCAGAAGTCCGGCACGCTCAACGCCTACAAGATCGCCCGCGACGGCAAGCTCATCGACACCAAGCAGTCGGTCGAAGCCCCGGCCGCCGCCGCGGTCGTGTTCGTTCCCTGAGCTGTTCTTGCCGATGCGTGGTCCGTTGCTCGCCGGTTTCTTCCTGACGGCCGCCCTCGGGGCGGCGCCGGTCGACTTCGCCCATGAGGTGGTGCCGATCCTGCGGAAGCACTGCGGCGAGTGCCACACGGGCGACAAGAAGAAGGGCAGCTTCTCGATGAACACCCGCGCCTCGCTGCTCGAAGGCGGCGAGGGCGGCGCGGTGCTCTTCCCCGGACAGGCGTCGAAGGGACGCCTGCTGGAATCCATCGTCAGCGAAGATCCCGACGAGCGCATGCCGCCGAAGGGGCCGCGCGTCACTCCCGCCGAGGTCGCCGTGCTGCGGGCCTGGGTGGAGCAGGGCGCCGTCTGGACCGAAGGGTTCGCCTTCAAGCAGCCGGCCTACGAGCCGCCGCTGCGTCCGCGCAAGCCGGTGCTGCCGGAAGCCAAGCCGGGTCGGACGCATCCGGTCGACCGCGTGCTCGACGGCTGGCTCTCGGCCAAGGGCGCGCCGACCCCGCCCCCGGCCGACGACGCCACGTTCCAGCGTCGCGTCATGCTCGACCTCGTCGGCCTGCTGCCCTCCGCCGAGGAGGCCCGCGCCTTCGCGGGCGACACGCGGCCCGACAAGCGCGAAGCGCTCGTGCGCGCGCTCCTCGCCCGCGACGTCGACTACGCCGACCACTGGATGGTCTTCTGGAACGACCTGCTCCGCAACGACTACGCCGGCACCGGCTACATCGACGGCGGCCGCAAGCAGATCACCAACTGGCTCTACCTCTCCCTGCTCACGAACAAGCCTTACGACCGCTTCACCCGCGAGCTCGTGGCGCCCTCCGCCGACAGCGAAGGCTTCGCGAAGGGCATCATCTGGCGCGGCGCGGTGAGCGCGGGCCAGGTCCCCGAGCTGCAGTTCTCGCAGAGCGTCTCGCAGACGTTCCTCGGCATCAACATGAAGTGCGCCTCGTGCCACGACAGCTTCACCGACCGCTGGAAGCTGCGCGACGCCTACGGCCTCGCCGCCATCTACGCGAACCGGCCGATGGAACTCGTCCGCTGCGACGTCCCCACCGGCAAGCCGGCCGTCGCCGCCTGGTTGTATCCTGAGCTCGGCCAGGTCGATCCCACCAAGCCGCGCGAGGAACGTCTCGCCCAGCTCGCCGCGCTCATCACCCATCCGGAGAACGGCCGGTTCCAGCGCACCATCGTCAACCGCCTCTGGCACCGCCTGATGGGCCGCGGCATCGTCCATCCTGTCGACGCGATGCAGACCGAACCCTGGAACCAGGACCTCCTCGACGTCCTCGCGAACCGCCTCGTCGAGTCGGGTTACGACCTCAAGGCCGTCCTCGCCTTCATCGCCACCTCGCAGGCCTATCAGTCCCGCGCCGAGATCCTCGCGCGCGACGCCGAGGACAAGGCCTACGCCTACCGCGGCCCGCGCGCCAAGCGTCTGACCGCCGAGCAGTTCGTCGACGCCGTCTGGCGCCTGACGGGCACCACTCCTGCGAAGATCGAGCCCAAGGTCCCGCGCGCCGCGCCGACCGCCGCGGCCGTGAAGAAACCCGTCGTCGAACCTTTGCTCGCGGCGCCGGTCTGGTCGGGCGACATCGCCGGAGGCCGCGTGCCCGCCGCGGGCGAGACGCGCACGTTCCGCCGCCAGCTCGTGCTCGACGCCGACGTCGACGCGGCCACGTGCGTCGTCACCTGCGACAACGGCTACGACCTCTTCGTGAACGGCAGGAAGATCGGTTCCGGCGACAACTGGGCCGACCCGCAGAACTTCGACCTCTCCGTCGCGCTCCTGAAGGGCGCCAACCAGATCATGGTCGTCGGACGCAACGCCGGCTCCGGACCCAACGTCGCCGCGCTCTTCTTCCAGGTGAACGTCACGCTCAAGGGCGGCGCGCGCGTGAAGATGGCGACCGACGCCTCGTGGGAATGGACGACGAGCACGCCCAACGCCCGTGGGGCCTTCGCCGCCGGCAAGGGCAAGCCGAAGGCCGCGGAGCCCGTCTGGCGGCCCGTCGCGCTCGTCCGTGGCGAAGCCTGGCGCAAGGCGCAGGCCCGCATGGCCGAGATGCTCGCCGGCGTCGAAGGCACGAGCAGCCTGCCCGCGCGCGCCGGCCTCGTGAAGTCCGACCTCCTGCAGCGCGCGCTCGGCCGGCCCAACCGCGAGCAGATCGTCTCGATGCGTCCCAATGAGCTCAGCACGCTCGAAGCCATCGATCTTTCCAACGGTCAGGCCCTGACGAACCTCCTCGCCGCCGGCGCCGCCAAGCTGAAGCGCCGCGCCTGGGCCTCGCCCGAGGAATTCGTGCGCTGGCTCTACCTCTCGTCGCTCAGCCGCGAGCCCGCTCCCGCCGAACTCAAGGTCGCCGCGGGCCTCGTCGGCGAGCATCTTTCCGAGCAAGGCATCGCGGACCTCCTCTGGGCCGTCTGCATGCTCCCCGAATTCCAGACCATCCGCTGACCGCCATGTCCTCCCCGCTGCCGCTTGATCCGTCCTTGCCCGAGCCGCTGGCCCGTCGCGAATTCCTCCGCATGCTGGCCGCCGCCGGCGCCGCCACGCTCTCCATGAGCGCCCCGCGCCTCCTCGCCGAAAGCGAGAAGGTCGTCCAGCCGGCCGCGACCGCCGATTCCGTCATCCTGATCTGGCTCGCGGGCGGCATGGCCGCGCCCGAGACCTTCGATCCGAAGCGTTATGCGCCTTACGAGAAAGGGCTCACCTATGACCGCGTGCTCAGCACGTTCCCGGCGATCCCGACGTCGGTCGACGGCGTGCGCATCTGCGAAGGACTCGAGCACATCGCGCAGGTCATGGACCGCGGCACGCTGATCCGCTCGGCGGTGCAGCCCGACCTCGGCAGCATCCTGCATTCGCGCCACCAGTTCCACTGGCACACCGGCTACGTCCCGCCGCAGACGGTCGCCTGCCCGCACCTCGGCGCCTGGATGGCCCGCGTGCTCGGCCCGCGCAATCCGGTCATGCCGGCCTTCATCAACATCGGCCAGCGCCTCGAAGGCGTCGGCGAGAGCGAGGAGCTCAAGGCCTTCACCACCGCCGGTTTCTTCGGCGGCGAATACGGACCGATGAACCTCCCGTTCCCCGAGGAGGCCGCGGCCGCCGTGCGTCCGCCCAAGGGCATGGACGCCGGGCGCTTCGTGAACCGCGACCGCGAGTTCCGCCGGCTCGTCGACGCGACGCCCGACCGAGACCTCCTCAGCGACCACCAGCACGCGTCGATGCTCCGCTCGATGGACAACGCCTACCGCCTGCTCAGCGCGAAGGAGCGCGCCGCGTTCGACATCTCGCTCGAATCTCCGGAGACGCAGAAGGAATACGACACCGGTCGTTTCGGCCGCGGCTGCCTGCTCGCCCGCCGGCTCGTCGAGAACGGCGCGCGCTTCGTCGAGGTCACCACGGAATACGTCCCGTTCTTCCAGTGGGACACGCACGGCAAGGGCCATGAGACCGTCGCGAAGATGCACGCCGAGATCGACCGCCCGATCGCGCGCCTCATCCGCGACCTCGAAGAGCGCGGGCTGCTCGACCGCACCTTGGTCGTCATCGCGAGCGAGTTCAGCCGCGACGCCATGATCGAAGGACGGCCCGGTTCGCAGGCGAAGGACCAGGCCTTCAACAAGTCCGGCATCATCACCAGCCCCGACCATTACGGCCTGCACCGTCATTTCACCGGCGGCACGAGCGTCGTCATGTTCGGCGGCGGCGTGAAGAAAGGCCACGTCCACGGCGCCACCGCCGACGAACGTCCGTTGGTCGCGATCAAGGACCCCGTCTCGATCCCGGACATGCACGCCACGATCTTCCGCGCGATGGGCATCAGCCCCAAGACCGCGTTCGACGTCGAAGGCCGTCCGTTCTACGCGACCGTCGACGGCAAGGGCGTGCCGATCCCGATCTTCAGGGGTTGAGCGCGCGCAGCGGCGCGGCGTGCGCCGACACGGCGGACTCGATCAGCTCGCCCGTGCGGCGCATCGCCTCGTCGAGCGGCATCGCCGCGGGCTTGATGCCGATGAGCAGGTCGAACTGCGCGCGCAGGCCGGGCGAGTCATCGACCGAACCGGCGACGCCGACGATCTTCTTGCCGAGACGACGCGCGAGGCGCGCGACGCCGACGGGGCCTTTGCCTTGCAGGCTCTGTTCGTCGAGGCGTCCTTCGCCCGTGATGACGAGATCCGCGGAGGCGACGCGCGCTTCGAGGCCGACCTGCGTCGCCACCATGTCGAAGCCGCTTACCAGTCGTCCGCCGAGGAAAGCCATCAGGCCGAAACCGAGGCCGCCCGCGGCGCCGGCGCCGGGGACGTCGCGTGGGTCGACGCCGAGGTCCCGCCGCGCGAGGTCGGCCAGGTGTCCGAGGCGTTCTTCGAACCAGGCGAAGTCGCGCACCCCTTTCTGCGGACCGTAGACCCGGGTGGCTCCGCGGGGGCCAAGGAGGGGGTTGTCGACGTCGCAGGCGACGATGAGCTCGCAGGAGGGGAGGGTGGCCGGCTTTTCGATCTGGTCGGCCTCCAGGAGGGTCTCGAGGTTGGGGGAGATGGGTCGGCCGGCTTTCTTGAAATTATATCCTAGGGCCAGGGCGACCCCCAGACCCCCGTCGTTGGTGGCGCTGCCGCCGATGCCGATGAGGATGCGTCGGGCGCCGCGGCGGAGGGCGGATTCGATGAGAATTCCAGTACCTAAAGTGCTGGATTTGAAAGGGTTAAGTTCGATGTCTTGGACCATCGCCAGACCGCTGGCCGCGCTCATTTCCATGATGGCCGTGGCCGAGCCGGGAACCCAGCCGAAGGGGGCTTCGACCGGCCGTCCATGGGCGTCCTGGGTCTGGGTCTTGAGCCATTCGCCGTCTAGGGCAGTCGTCATCGCCATTGCCGTGCCCTCACCCCCGTCGGCGATGGGGCAAAGGTCGATTTCCGCCCCGGGAAAGACGCTTTCAAGGCTCTTTTTAACATGAAAACCGGCTTTTTCGGCCGGCAGGGAGCCCTTGAATTTATCGTTGGCGATCAGGATTCGCATCTTCCGGCCTGGGCATCTTCGGCTTGGGGTCTTCTCTTTACAACCCGAATGGGGAAGCACACTTGATTTCCGGGGGTGCGGGCTTACTCTTTATCTCAGTCTGGCCCCTTCCGGGCTTTTCCCTCGTCCCCCAGCTCTTTAAACACAACACACATCCCCATGCCGAAGCTTCGTCATCCCCTCCTAGCGCTCTCGCTGTTCGCGTCCGTCTTCGCGTTCGCCGCCGACGAGGCGCAGCCTTCCAAGGAAGGACTCGAGTTCTACGAGAAGAACATCCGGCCGATCCTGATCGACCGTTGCTACGAGTGCCACTCCGCCGAGAAGAACTCGTCGAAAGGCGGCCTCATCCTCGACTCTCGCGACGGTGCCTACAAGGGCGGCGACGAAGGCCCTTCCGTGGTCCCCGGCGACCTCGAGAAGTCCCTCCTGATCAAGGCTGTCCAGTACACCGATCCTGAGTTCGCGATGCCGCCCAAGAAGACCGGAGGCAAGTTGCCTGATGACAAGATCGCGCTGCTCGAACAGTGGGTGAAGATGGGCGCCCCGATGCCCGGTGGCGGCGCCGCCAAGCTCACTGGTCTCACCGGCAAGGCCCGTGAACATTGGGCCTATCAGCCCGTCAAGAAGTACCCCGTGCCCGAGGTGAAGAACAAGGCCTGGGTCAAGAACATCATCGATTCCTTCATCCTGGCCAAGCTCGAGGAGAAGGGTCTGATGCCCAATCCCGCGGCCGGCCATGAGACCTATCTTCGCCGCGTCAACTACGATCTGATCGGCCTGCCGCCCACCTCGGAGCAGGTCGACGCCTTCGTCAAGGCCTGCGACAACGCCGCGCTCGCTGACTCGCTGGCCGCCCGTACCGGCCGCCCGGCGGGCAACCTCGAGGCGGTCTATCAGAAGCAGGTCGATTTCCTGCTCGCCTCGCCGCACTACGGTGAGCGCTGGGCCCGCCACTGGCTCGACACCGCGCGCTACTCCGACACCCGCGGCCTGCAGGTCGACCAGGGCGACAGCCTCTTCCGCGACTACCGCTACGCCTACGCCTGGACCTATCGCGATTACGTCATCAACGCGATGAACGAGGACAAGCCGTACGACAAGTTCGTGGTCGAGCAGCTCGCCGCGGACCGCATCCCGGACATCTCGCCTGACGATCCTCGTCTCGCCGCCCTCGGCTTCATCACGATCGGCAAGCGCTTCGACGACGTCCACGACACCATCGACGAGCGCATCGACACCACCACCAAGGCCTTCCTCGGCCTGACCGTCGCCTGCTCCCGCTGCCACGACCACAAGTTCGACCCGATCCCGATCAAGGACTACTACTCGCTGCACGGCATCTTCGCCTCCATCGTCGAGCCGCTCCATCAGACCCCGATCGCGGCCACCGGCGCCGCCGCCGCCGCCCGTTCGGATTTCCAGAAGCGGCTCTACCAGCTCCAGGACGAGCAGGTCGCCGGCTTCTTCCGTTACATGCGCGAGACCCGCGCCCGTTATGACCGCGAGATGGCCGGCCGTCTGATGATCGCCACCGTCCGCGGCGGATCCTCCGAAGCCGGTGAGTTTTCCGGACGCTATAAGATCGACCTGCAGTCCGACACCGACTTCGCCGCCATGCGCATCCAGAAGGACTCCCCGATCACCGGGCCCTTCGCCGTCCTCGCCGCCGTGCCTTACGTTTACTTCGCCGAGCGCGCCCCGATCGTCCTCAAGGAGTACCTCGACGACCCGGAGAACAACGTGAACCCGATCATCGCCGCCGGCCTGCGCAGCCTGAAGCCGAAGACGATGCACGACGTCGCCGCCGCCTATCAGCGCATCTACAACGAGAACAAGGCCGCGATCCTCGCCCACCTCAACCTCCTGGCCAAGCCGGGCGAAGAGTGGAAGAAGACCTCTCCGGCCATCGCCCAGATGACGGGCTATCCTTGGGCCATCCCCTCCTACGACGAGATCTTCGACAACGAGGAAATGATCTCGCTCTTCAGCACGCGTAAGTTCTGCCAGGACTGGCAGAACCGCCCGATCTACGGCGGCATCGGCAACCGCGCCCCGGTCGCCTACTTCCGTCATGCCCAGATCAACGAGCTGCGCCTCTCCCACCCGGGCGTCCCCGGCCACGCGATGGTCGTCCAGGACTCCGAGGCGGCCAAGGACAGCTACGTGTTCAAGCGCGGTGACAAGAACAACAAGGGGGAGATCGTCCCGCGCCAGTTCCTCGAGATCCTCACCGTCGGCGAGCGCCGGCCCTACGTCGACGGCAGCGGCCGCTACGAGTTCGCCCAGTCCATCGTCTCGAAGGACAATCCCATCACCGCCCGCGTGGCCGTGAACCGCACCTGGACGAAGCACTTCGGCGAAGGCTTCGTGAACACGCCGGATGACCTCGGCAACATGTCCGAGAAGCCCTCGCATCCCGAGCTGCTCGACTACCTGGCCGGCGACTTCATGGAGAACGGCTGGACGATGAAGCGCCTCCACCGCATGATCGTGCTCAGCAACACGTATCGTCAGGATTCCGACCCGTCCGCCAATCCGTTGGTCGCCAAGAAGGGGCCGGTCGATCCGCTGAAGGTCGACGCCGCCAACCGCCTCCTCTGGCGCGGCAACCTGCGTCGCCTGGACTTCGAGTCCATCCGCGACTCGATGATCCTGCTCACCGGCAAGATGATCGCCACCGTCGGCGGGCAGCCCGCCAACATCACCGACGAGCCCTTCAGCTACCGTCGCAGCCTCTACGGCTATGTCGACCGCCGCCGTCTCAGCGACACCCTCTCGCAGTTCGACTACGCCGACCCCGACCAGTCGAACACCAAGCGTAATTCGACGATCGTCCCGCAGCAGGCGCTCTTCTTCATGAACAACGCCCTCTCGGTCGAGGCCGCCCGCGTCGTCGCCGCCCGCAAGGACGTCGTCAACGCGATGTCGGAAGACCAGCGCATCGTGGCCATGTTCCGCTGCATGTTCCAGCGCCGTCCGTCCACCAATGAGATCCGCGTGGCCCAGGAATTCCTGACCAAGATGAAGATGACCGTCGCCACCTCCAAGGTGCGTCCGCCCGCCAAGGCCGGCGAGCGCGGCAAGGCCGCGGCCCCCGTGGCCCGCACCGCTGCTCGGCCCACCAAGGCCGCGCCGGTGATGGCGCCGGACGGCGAAGAGAGCATGATGATGGCCGTGACCGGCGGTGGCGCCGAAGGCGTCCTGCGCAACGTGGGCGAGATGATCTCCCGCGAGCCGCTGACCCCGATCGAGCTGCTTGTTCACTCGCTGCTGCTCTCGAACGAGTTCATCTACGTCAACTGACGTTTTTTTACGGGTTTTTTACAAGGCCGGCTCCTGTGAGGGGGTCGGCCTTCTCTTTTGGGGTATTAAGCCTGCATGAATTGGTTGAAACATTCCAGCCTTAGAGGAGTATTTACCACTAGGGGATTACCCCGCCCTCCACCCCCGCCATGACCGCCTTGACCGCCAGTTCCCGCCTGTACGCCCTCGTCCTCCTCCTCGCCGTCAGGCTCTCCGCCGCCGATGCCCCCGAGGCCAAGATGGATCCCGCCGGTCTGGAGTTCTTCGAGAAGAACATCCGGCCCATCTTCACCGAGCGCTGCTATGAGTGCCACTCGAAGGAGAAGGGCGTCTCGAAGGGCGGACTGATCCTGGACTCCCGCCAGGGCATGCTGGCCGGCGGTGACCTCGGTCCGGCCGTCGTCCCGGGCGACCTCAAGAAGTCGCTGCTCGTCGTCGCGGTCCATCAGTCCGATCCCGATATCTCGATGCCGCCGCGCAAGGCCGGCGCCAAGCTTTCGACGACCCAGATCGGCCTGATCGAACAGTGGATCAAGATGGGCGCGCCCGCGCCCGCCGGCGCCGGCGGCGCCAAGCTCACCGGCCTCTCCGACAAGGCGCGTTCGCACTGGGCTTTCCAGCCCGTGCAGGCTTATCCCGTCCCGACGAAGCTCAGCAACCCTGCCTGGAGCCAGAACGAAGTCGACGCCTTCATCATGGCGAAGCTCGACGAGAAGGGCCTCAAGCCCAGCCCCGCCGCGGACGGCGAAGCCCTGCTGCGACGCCTTTCCTACGATCTCATCGGCCTTCCGCCCACCAGCGTCGAAGTCGACGCCTTCTCGCGCGAGTATGACGGCGCCCTCGCGTTCGACGCCATGTCCGTGCGCAAGGGTCAGCCCGCCCGCGCCGTCGCCGCCGTCGTCGAACGCACCGTCGACCGCCTGCTCGCCTCGCCGCACTACGGCGAGCGTTGGGCCCGCCACTGGCTCGACACCGCCCGCTACTCCGACACCAAAGGGCTGAAGCGCAACGGCACCATCGAGACCTTCGACAGTTCCTGGACCTACCGCGATTACGTGATCGACGCCTTCAACACCGACAAGCCCTACGACCAGTTCATCATCGAGCAGCTCGCGGCCGACCGGCTCCCCGACCTCGCGAAGGACGACCCGCGCCTCGCCGCGCTCGGCTTCATCACCGTCGGCAAGCGCTTCCAGAACAACGACGACACCATCGATGAGCGCATCGACGCCACCACGAAGGGCTTCCTCGGTCTCACCGTCGCTTGCTCCCGTTGCCACGACCATAAGTTCGACCCGATCCCGGCCGCCGACTACTACTCGCTCCACGGCATCTTCGCCTCGGTGGCCGAGCCGCAGACGAACCCGGTGATCCGCAACCCCCTGCTCGTCGGCAAGAACGCCCCCAGCAACGCCTACCGCGCCGACTACGAAAAGCGCCTCGCCACGCTCATCGACGAGACGGCCCAGGGCTACTACAAGCACCTCGTCGGCATGCAGGCCGCCTTCCACCGCGAGTTCGCGCCGCGGGCGATGGCCGCGATGCTCGGCGGTTTCCGCAGCACGGCGGGCTTCGACCTGCTCAAGAAATACGATCTCGGCCAGAGCCGCGAGCTCGACCCGTCCTACGCCTCCGTCATGGCCCGGCCGGACCACCCGATCACCGGCCCGCTCGTCCGCCTGAAGCGCGTGGGCGCCGAAGAGTTCGCCGAGAAGGCGCCCGGCATCCTGGCCGCCGCGCTCGCCGACACGCGCTCCCCGGTCAATCCGCTCATCGCCGACGCCCTCCGCGGCCTGAAGCCCAAGAGCATCGACGAGGTCGCGCTGGCCTATCAGGCCGCCTTCAAGAAGCACCGCGACAAGATCCTCGCCCACATCCAGCTGCGCAGCCAGTCCGGCCGTCGCGGCGAGAAGGACGATCCGGCGATCGCCCAGCTGGCGGCCTTCCCCTGGCCGCTGCCCGACGTGGAGGACATCAAGACCGTCCCCCTGCTCGAGCGTCTCGCCGAAAGCCGTGACTTCTGCGCCAGCTGGCAGGTCCCGATCAGCTCGACCTTCGTCAACAACAACAAGCCCGGCAAGTACTTCAAGTTCGCGGACATCAACGCGCTGGACATCACCCACCCGGGCGGCCCCGGCACGGCCATGGTCGTCACCGACATCGAGAAGCCTCGCGACAGCAACGTCTACATCCGCGGCGACCGCAACAAGCGCGGCCCCGTGGCCCCGCGTCAGTTCCTCGAGGTCCTCGCCGGCCCTGACCGCCTGCCGTTCTACGAAGGCAGCGGCCGCCGCGAACTCGCCCTCGCCATCGCCAGCCGGACCAACCCGCTGACGGCCCGCGTGCTCGTGAACCGTCTCTGGGCGCACCACTTCGGCGCCGGCATCGTCTCCTCGCCGGACGACTTCGGCAACATGTCGGAGCCGCCCACCCACCCCGAGCTGCTCGACTGGATGGCCAACGCCTTCGTCGAAGGGGGCTGGTCGATCAAGAAGATGCACAAGCGCATCCTGCTTTCCGCGACCTACCGCCAGTCGGCCAACCCGAATTCCAACGAGCTGATCGTCCGCAAGTCCTCGGCGGATCCGACCAAGATCGACAGTGGCAACAAGTTCCTCTGGCACGCGAACCTCCGCCGCCTCGACTTCGAATCCATCCGTGACTCGATGCTCCTGCTCTCCGGCAAGCTCGACCGCGCCCTGGGCGGCCGCGCCGTGAACATCACCGACGAGCCCTACAGCTATCGCCGCACCATCTACGGCTTCATCGACCGCGACAAGCTCAGCGAGCTGCAGTCGCAGTTCGATTTCGCCGACCCGAACATGGCCAACTCCGTCCGCAGCTCCACGATCGTCCCGCAGCAGGCGCTGTTCTTCATGAACAACCCGCTCGCGGTCGAGGTCGCCCGCAACGTCAACGCGCGGCCCGAGATGGCCCGGGCCACCTCCGACGACGAGCGCATCACGCAGCTCTATCGCATCATGTACCAGCGCTCGCCGACGGTCCAGGAGCGCCAGATCGCCCGCGAATTCGTGACCCGCATCGCCGGCTACATCGACGAGCCCGTGGTCCAGGCCCCCTCCAAGGGGGACCGTGCCGCGAAGGCCAAGGCCGAGCGGGTCGCCAAGGCCAAGGCTGACAAGGCCGCCCTCACCAAGGGGCCCTCGACCTCGGAGGTGAAGATCGAAACCTCGGTTAGAGGCGGAAAAATCGTGAATAACACGGAAATGGTCTCCCGCAAGGAGCCCACCAGCCCCTGGGTCATGCTGGCCCAGTCGATGATCTGCTCCAACGAGTTCGTTTACCTGAATTGATGCCCTTACGCTGAAAGACTTGTTTCCCCCAAAAACCCCCACACTATCTAACCTACCTCAAACTCCCATGAAAGACTCCAGCTGCGGAAATTATGTCCCCACCCCGAACTCGCGTCGCGAGTTCCTGCGCCAGACCGGCCTCGGCATGGGCACGCTCGCCTTCGGGACCATGGTCGCCGACTACCTCGTCAGCGACGCCCAGGCCGAAGTGATGGCCAATCTCAAGCCTCGCAAGGCTCCGCTCGCCGCCAAGGCGAAGCACGTCATCCACATCTTCGCGGGCGGCGCTCCGTCGCACCTCGACACCTTCGATCCGAAGCCGAAGATGAAGGAGCTCGCCGATATGTCGGCCGCCGGCATGAACGGCGTCCTCTTCCCGACTCCTTTCGAGTTCAAGAAGTCCGGCAAGTCCGGCCTCGAGATCTCCGAGATCTTCCCGAAGCTTCAGGGCGTCGCGGACGAGATGTGCGTCATCCGCTCCCTGCACCAGGGCATCCCGGCCCACGGCCCGGCCGCCAAGCTGATGCACACCGGCTCGGCGATCCTCTCCAAGCCTTCCCTCGGTTCCTGGGTCCTCTACGGTCTCGGCACCGAAAGCCAGGACCTCCCGGGCTTCGTCTCCCTCGGTGGCAGCTCCGACGCCCGCGCTTCGGCCTTCCTCCCTTCGCTCTACCAGGGCGCCAACACCTCGTTCCGTCCGGGCGCCCCGGCGAACAAGATCATCGCCAACCTCCAGAGCGAATTCACCACGCAGGACGCGCAGCGCAAGCAGCTCGACCTCGTCCGCCAGCTCAACGAGCGCCACATGCAGACCGTCCAGAAGGACGAGCAGCTCGAAGCCCGCATCGAATCCTTCGAACTCGCCTTCCGCATGCAGTCCGCGGCCACCGACGCCTTCGACATCTCCAAGGAGCCTGAGAAGATCCGCGAGATGTACGGCAAGACCGACCTCGGCGCCAAGCTGCTCTGCGCTCGTCGCCTCGTCGAACGCGGCGTCCGCTTCGTCCAGATCGACGCCGGCGGCTGGGACCATCACACCAACCTCTTCACCTCGATCGCCCAGCGCGCCGAGAACATCGACGGTCCGGCCGCTGCCCTCATCGCCGACCTCAAGCAGCGCGGGCTCCTCGACCAGACCCTGATCATCTGGGGCGGAGAATTCGGCCGCACCCCGACCACCGCCGGCCGCGTCAACCAGGCTTCCGGTCGCGACCACCACTCCAAGGCTTTCTGCTGCTGGATGGCCGGTGGCGGCGTCAAGGGCGGCATGCACTACGGCGAGACCGACGAAATCGGCTCCCAGGTCGCCGCTGACGGCGTCGACATCCACGACCTGCACGCGACGATCCTGCGCCTCCTCGGCTTCGATCACACCAAGCTCACCTACCGCTACAACGGTCGTGACTTCCGCCTCACCGACAACTTCGGCAAGGCGGTCGAGAAGATCATCGCCTAAGGGACTCCGGTCCTCCGAGCGAAGGGCGGACGCCGCAAGGCGCCCGCCCTTCCTGTTTTCCGGCGGGCTGCGGCGCTTGCGTTCCTTCGTTCTCACATTCTACTAGAGACATGAGGCTCTTCACGTCCCTGGTCTTCGGTCTCCTGCTCGCCGTCGGCGTGTCCGCCGCGCCGAAGAAAGAAGACGCCCGCAAGGAGCCGGCCAAGCCCGCGCCCAAGCCGTCCGTGGTCATCAAGGCCGACCCGCGCACGGGCGAGCCGCCGCGCTCGGGAGTGAAGGGCGCCGACGCGTTGGGCCGCACCCAGACCCGCTATGACAACGGGGTCACGGCGGTGAAGACGCCCGACCCGTTCGGCGGTTCGACGACGCGCTACAGCAACGGCGTCACGGCCACGACCCGACCCGATCCGTTCGGCGGCTCGACCACGCGTTACAGCAACGGCGTCACGGCCACGACCCGTCCCGATCCGTTCGGCGGCTCCGTCACGACCTTCAGCGACGGAACCCGCGCGACGACGCGCAAGGATCCTTTCGGCAACCAAGTGACGACCTATTCGGATGGTCGTCAGGAGGTGCTGCGGCCGGATCCGTTCGCGCCGAAGAAGCCGGGTAACGAGCGGAAATAACGTCCGGCGCGGGAACAGGGCGCTTGAAACCGCCTTCCGGGCGGTCAATCTGAGGTTTCACCCTCACATGAAGCGTCATCTCCACCTGTGGGCCGCCTTGGCCGCCCTTGTCCTCGCCTTGCCGGCCATCGCCGCCGAAGCCTTCACCTCCGGCCCCGGCTGGCTGGAATTCCCCGCCGGCAAGGGCGCGGGCGCCGGCAAGCATGTCGTCCTGCTCGCGGGTGACGAAGAGTACCGCTCCGAAGAGTCGATGCCGATGCTCGCCCGCATCCTCTCCGAGCGCCACGGCTTCAAGTGCACCGTCCTTTTCTCGCATGACGAAGGCGTGATCAATCCGAACGCCGGCGCCTCCCTCGGCAAGCCGGAGGCCCTCGACACCGCCGACGCGCTGGTGCTCGGCCTGCGTTTCCGTAAGTGGAACGAAGGCGCGCTCGCGAAGTTCGACGCCGCCATCAAGCGAGGCGTGCCCATCGTCGCCACCCGCACCAGCACGCATGCCTTCGCGGGTATCCCGAAGGAAAGCGCCTTCGCGTCCTACAATCACAATAACAAAGGCGGCTTCGGTAAGAACGTCCTCGGCGAGACCTGGGTCAGCCACTGGGGCAACCACAAGGGCGAAGCCACCCGTACGGCCGTCGAAGCCGGCGCCGAGAAGCTCGCCATCCTCAACGGCGTGGGCGTGATCTTCGGGGACACCGACGTCTACGAAGCCTATCCGCCCGCCGACGCCCAGGTCCTCCTCCGCGGCCAGGTGCTCAAAGGCATGGATCCGCAGGACCCTCTCAGCGAGCGCAAGAAGAAGCGCGCCACCGACAAGCAGGAGCAGGGCGTCAATTCCCCCGCGATGGCCGTGGCCTGGACGCGCGAAGTGCCCAACGCCGGCGGCTCCAAGAACCGCGTCCTGACCACCACCATGGCTTCCGCCAGCGACCTCGTCGACGAATCGCTGCGTCGCCTCCTCGTCAACGGCGTCTACTGGGGCCTCGGCCTCGAAGTGCCGGCCAAGGCCGACGTCACCCCGGTCGTGGAATGGAAGCCCAGCAAGTATTCCTTCAACATGTTCCACCCCGGTCTCAAGGCCGAGGATTTCGCGGGCGTGCTGCCGCCGCCCCTCACGGCCGCTCCGGCCAAGAAGAAGAAGTAAGCCGACGGACGGCTCTTCTTCCCGACGGGCGCATCGCAAGGTGCGCCCGTCCTGTTTCAGACGCGGATGCCGCGGTTGACGAGCAGTTGGATCAGCGCGTCGTTGTAGATGATGTAGGCGCCTTCGCGGGACGTCGCGTCGCGCACCTCGATGTCGTCCGTCACGACGAACCAGGGCGCATCGACGGTCTTGTCCTTCGCGACCAGGTCCATGATGTCATGGTCGGCCTTGGAGCCCGCCCGGCTGAAGGTCACGCGGACCCGGGGATTCGTCGCCTTGAGCGCGGTCGGCTGGCCGTCGAAGCTGATCCAGACGTGCAGGCCCGGCGCGTCGTCCGCCAGCTTCTCGAGCAGCTGGACCACCTTCTGGCGGGCGGCCGCGTCCAGGAGGAAGCGGCTGTCGCCCTGGGCGTTCTTCTTGGTCGGCAGGCGCAGGCCGAGGTAATCCTGCCGGAGGCAGGCGAAGTTGTTGGCGTCGAGCGCGAGGCGGGCGGGTTCGCCCGTGGCCACCGCGCGTTCGAGCATCGCGAGCGGGCCGGACTGCTTCTGCTCATGGAAGGCGCGGTCGGCCAGGTAGGAGCGCCGACGATGGAGGTCGCGGCGATAGAGGTCGGCGTGACGCGAGTCGACGAGGCCGGCCTGTTCGGCGAGGTGCAGGGCGCCTTCGATCGATTTCAGCTCGCGGGCGTCGGCGCCGTTGATGCGGGCCGAGATGCGCTCGAGGAACGGGTCCGAAGGATGGTCGCGTTTCTCGAGTTCGTAGCGGACCTTCGAGATATGTTCGGTGATGCGCTTCTCAAGGGCGACGGCCTCGGGCAGGGCCTGGCCGGCCGTGCGCAGGTAGCGACGCAGGAGCTTGAGCATCTCCTCCATCTGCGGGATGGCCTGACGCAGCTCGTGTTCCTTCGCCAGGAAGGGATCGGCGTCACGCTGGGCGCGACGGACCTTCTCGACGGTCTCGGTCGTGAGCTGGCGCAGCTTGGCGACCTCCTCGGAGGCCGATTTCAGGGAGCGTGCGTCGGCCAGCCAAGGGCGGATTTCTTCGGAGAGGAGCTCCTCGGCGATCTCGCGGGCCTTCTTGGCGACATGCTGGCGGGCGCGTTCCAGTTCGCCCCGCAGGCGGACCACCTCGCCTTCCTCCTTGGCGAGCCTGGATTGCAAGGCCTGCAGGCTGGCTTCCGCCGTCGCGGCCTGCGTGGCGGCTTCCTGCGCCTGACGGGCGGCCTCCTCGCGGATCTTGCGGATCTCGGCGTCCTTGGCCTCGAGCTCGTTGGCGTGCTGGCGGCGGATCTGCCGGCCTTCGTTCTCGCGGGCGGCCTTGCCCTGGGAGATTTCGTGCAGGAGGCGACGGACGGTCTTGCCGGCCGAATCGAGCGCGTCGACCGAGTCGAGCGGTTCCTTTTCTGCCGTGCCTCTGACCTTGGCGACCAGGGCCTTCCACGCCTTCGGCTCGGGCTTGGAGCCTTGCGGCTTCGCGTTCGTCAGCAGCCGGCCGAGCAGTTCGGCCGGGAGCGTCGCGTCCTTCTGGTCGGCCTCGTGGTTCCAGACGACGCAGAGCAGGGCGGCCCGGACGCCGCCGATGGTCGCGGAGACCTCGTCGAGGTGTTCCAGCAGCTTGGCTTTCTCCCACTTGAGGACTTCCGCGAACCATGGCAGATGCTCCGCGATGGCGGCCGCGTCCTGCGCCAGGTTGGCGAGCCGTTTCTTGAAAAGCCATTTCGAGGCCTTGAGGAAGGGCCGGCGATGGATGTAGCCTCCCGGGATCTGCTTGGCGAGGCCGAGGAGGGGCCCGTCCGCCAAGTGCGCAAGGTCCAGGACAAGCTGTTCCGAAAGGAGTTTCCGATGCGGGTCGACCGCCTCGTTCTTGTAAGAAAAGTGACCCATGCCTCCAGCATGCCCGCCGGCCGGTCGGGGGCAAGGCCGGGCGGGGGGCAGGGGGGTGTTTTCTTGGTTCGGACTCGCCAGCCGGCGGGGAAGCGCGTTCGTTCGCCCCTGCCCGATGCGCGCGCCTGCTTCCATCATCCTCCCTCTCTGTTCGGCGGTAGGGTACACCTTCGCCGCGATGGCCCTCAAGCGGGCCATGGACGGAGGGCATCCTTGGCGGGTGCTCTTCATCGTGAATCTCATCGGGGCGGTCCTCTTCCAGACCTGGCTCTTCCACGGCGGGCAGCCCTACGCCCCGATCCATGTCCTGCATGCGGTCCTCGCCGGCACGGCCTTTTTCATCGGCCAGGTCTTCACCTTCATCGCGATCAGCCGCGGGGACATCTCCATCGCGACGCCCGTCCTCGGGACCAAGGTGATCTTCGTCGCGCTGCTGGTGTTCGTCACCGGGGGCGAAGAGCTGGGCTGGAAGCTCTGGGTGGCGACTTTCCTGACCTCGCTGGCGCTGGCCTTGCTGGGCGGCGAGTGGAGGGCCAACCGTCAGCGCCTCCTCGTGAGCGTGGTCTTCTCCTTCCTGGCTTCGGTGGCCTTCGCCGCGACCGACGTCATGCAGCAGCTGTGGGTCCGGGACATCGGCTTCGGTCGCTTCGGGCCCGTCATGTTCGCCACGGTCGGCCTGCTTTCGTTCGCGCTCATCCCGTTCTTCTCCGCGCCCCTCCGCGAGATGCCGCGCCCGATGGTCGTCTGGGCCGTGGGGGGCGGCGTGCTGCTCACGCTCCAGGCGATGGGCGTCGCCTACAGCATCGCGGAATACCATGAGGTCACCGTGACCAACGTCCTTTATAATACGCGCGGCCTCTGGAGCGTGGCGCTGGTCTGGGTCGTCGGACATTGGTTCGCCAACGCCGAGAGGCAGGTCGGCGGCGCCGTCATGACGCGCCGCCTCATCGGCGCGCTGATCCTGCTCGCCGCGGTCTACCTCAGCCTCGCCTGATCAGAGGTCGGCGTTGTCGATCAGCCGCGTCGCGCCCAGGTGGCAGGCGATCGCGACGGCGCAACGCAGGCCGGCGGTCGACGCCACGGGCGCCATCGTCTCAAGGTCGACGATCTCGCAATACTGCGCCTTCAAGGCGGGCTGCGCGGCGAGCACGTCGCTCGCCGCGGCGCGGAGTCTTGCGGCGTCGGTCACGCCGGCCTTCGCCAGCGCCTGCGCGGCGGCCAGGGCGGCGGGGATGGCGGTCGCCTGGGCCAGCTGTTCCGGGGAGAGGTAGCGGTTGCGCGAGCTCATCGCGACGCCGTTGGGCTCGCGGACGGTCTCATGGGCGAGGATGCGCACCGGCATGTGCAGGTCGCGGACCATGCGGCGGATCACCGCCAGCTGTTGCAGGTCCTTGCGGCCGAAGACGGCGACGTCCGCCTGCACGGCGTTGAAGAGCATGGCGACGACGGTCGCCACGCCGCGGAAGTGTCCGGGGCGGAACTCGCCGCAGAGCTTGGCCGACACTCCTTCGACGTCGACCCAGGTGGACGCGCCGGCCGGGTAGAAGTCCGCGGCCGTCGGGGCGAAGATCAGGTCGGCGCCGGCGGCCTGGCACCCGCGGCGGTCGTCTTCGAAGGTGCGCGGGTATTTCGAGAAGTCCTCGTTCGGTCCGAACTGGGTCGGGTTGACGAAGACGGAGACCGCCACGAAGGAGGTCTCTTCCTTGGCCCGGCGGATGAGGCTGAGGTGGCCTTCGTGCAGGCACCCCATCGTCGGCACGAAGCCGACCGACTTGCCGGCTTGGCGGGCCCGGGCGATCGCGGCGCGCAGCTCGGGGATGGTGTGGACGACCTCCATGGGCTCACCTTACGGCGGCCGCTCCGTGGCGCAAGGCGCAGTTGTATGCGGCCTCCCCCTCCGTCGTTTTGTTCATAGGTCGTAGCCATTCCTTACTTGGCAGTCGGGAGGTCGTGTCCAATGTCAGACTCCTCCCTCCCATAAGTCATGTCGCACTTCCCTAATGTCCCGGTCATCGAGTTCGAAGGACCGAAGTCCAGGAACCCGTTCGCCTTCAAGCACTACAACCCGGACGAGAAGATCGGCGGGAAGAAGATGAAGGACCACATGCGTTTCGCCGCGGCCTACTGGCACGTGATGCGCAACAGCCTCTCCGACCCGTTCGGCGCCGGCACCGCGCTCATGCCGTGGGATGACGGTTCCGACTCCCTCGACAACGCCCTCCGTCGCGTGCCGGTCTTCTTCGAGTTCCTCGAGAAGTGCCGGATCGACTTCTACTGCTTCCACGACCGCGACATCGCTCCGGAAGGCAAGACCCTCGCCGAGACGCACGCCAACCTCGCCCGCGTCACCAAGGAACTGAAGGGCTTCCAGAAGGCCACCGGCAAGAAGCTCCTCTGGGGCACCGCCTGCCTCTTCGCCCATCCGCGCTACGCGCAGGGAGCGGGCACCTCGCCCAACGCCGACGTGTTCGCCTACGGCGCGAGCCAGGTCCGTCACGCGCTCGAGGCCACCAAGGCCCTCGGCGGCGAAGGTTACGTCTTCTGGGGTGGCCGCGAAGGCTACGCCACGCTGCTCAACACCGACATGAAGCGCGAGCTCGACCACCTCGCCGCGCTCCTGCACCTCGCCGTCGACCACGCGAAGAAGATCGGCTTCAAGGGCCAGTTCTACATCGAGCCCAAGCCCCGCGAACCCTCGACCCACCAGTACGACTCCGACTCGGCCGCCTGCCTCAACTTCCTCCGTGAATACGGCCTGCTGAAGCACTTCAAGCTGAACCTCGAGACCAACCACGCCACGCTCGCCGGCCACACGATGGAGCACGAGATGGAAGTCGCGATGGGCGCCAACGCCCTCGGTTCCGTCGACGCCAACCGCGGCGACACGCTCCTCGGCTGGGACACCGACCAGTTCCCGACCGACCTCTACCTCACGACGAACATCATGCTGCGCATCCTCAAGATGGGCGGCTTCACCACGGGCGGCCTCAACTTCGACGCCAAGCGTCGTCGCGAATCGCACGAGCCGGTCGACCTCTTCCACGCCCACATCGGCGGCATGGACGCCTTCGCCCGCGGCCTCAAGATCGCCCATGCGATCATCAAGGACGGCAAGATGGATAAGTTCGTCGAGAAGCGTTACGCCTCCTGGGACGGCGGCATCGGCAAGAAGATCGAGTCGGGCAAGGTCACCCTCGCCCAGCTCGACGCCTACGCCCAGGGCATCAAGGCGCCGACGCTCGCGTCCGGCCGCCAGGAGCTGCTCGAGAACCTGATCAACGAATACATCCGCTGAGGCCATGGCGATCGTCCTGGGTCTTGACCTGTCCACGCAGAGCGCGACGGCGCTCGTGCTGGACACGGCGAAAGGCACGACGGTCGCCCGCGCCCGCGCGGCCTTCGGCGCCGACTTCCCCGACCGCGGACATCCGGAAGGATTCCTCCGCGGAGGGCAGGGCGGCGAAGTACACGCCGATCCGCTGCTCTGGCTCGACGGCCTCGAGCTGGCGCTCGATCGCCTCGCCAAGCTGACCGACCTCTCGAAGGTCGACGCCGTCTCCGTCTCCGGCCAGCAGCACGGCAGCGTCTATCTCGCCGCCGGCTACGAAGCCGCGCTCGCCGACGGCGATCGCGCGACCTCGCTGTCCGCGAAGCTCTCGCCGGTCCTCTCCCGTCGCTCCTCGCCGATCTGGATGGATTCGTCCACCGCGGCCGAATGCGCCGAGATCGCCGCCGCCCTCGGCGGCGATCAGGCCGTCTGCGACCTGACCGGCTCCGTCGCCACGATGCGCTTCACCGGCCCGCAGATCCGTCGTTTCGCCAAGCTCGAGCCCGCCGCCTGGGCCCGGACCAAGCGCGTCCACCTCGTCTCTTCCTTCTTCGCTTCGGTGCTCGCCGGCAAGGACGCCGCGATCGACACCGGCGACGGCGCCGGCATGAACCTGATGGACATCCGCAAGGGTGACTGGGCTCCCGCCGCGCTCGCCGCGACCGCGCCCGGCCTCGCGGCCCGCCTTCCTTCCGTGAGCCCCGGCGCCACCGTCGTCGGAGCCGTCTCCGCCTACTTCGTCGCGCGCCACGGCTTCTCGCCGAAGTGCCAGGTCGTCATCGGCACGGGCGACAATCCCTCGAGCCTCGTCGGCATGGGCGCTGCCAAGCCCGGCAAGGTCGTCATCAGCCTCGGCACGAGCGACACGCTCTTCGCCGCGATCGAAGGCATCCGCACCGACTCCGCCGGCCTCGGCCACGCCTTCGGCAATCCGATGGGCGGCAGCATGAGCCTCGTCTGCGTGCGCAACGGGTCGCTCGCCCGCGAAGCCATCCGCCGCGAGTGCGGTCACGCCGACTGGCCGGCTTTCTCCGCCGCCGTCGATGCTTCGCCTGCCGCCGTGTCCGCCGTGCTTCCGATGGAAGAGCCCGAGATCACGCCGCGTCGTCCGGCCGGCCGCATCGCCCTCGGCGCCCCCGCCTCCCAGGCCGCGCTCCCTCGCGCCGCCGTCGAAGGCCAGGCGCTCAGCCTCCGTCTCCACAGCCGCTGGGTCGGCACCCCGACCACGCAGCTGCTCCTCACCGGCGGCGCTTCCGAGAACCCGTCCGTGGCCAAGATCTTCGCCGATGTCTTCGGCGCCCCGGTCCTCCGCCTGGCCGTCTCCGACTCCGCCGCCTTGGGCGCCGCCCTCCGGGCCGCGGAAGCCGCCTGCGGGGCCAAGATGGCTGATCTGGAGCCTGTTTTCTGCGCGCCCGCCCCGGGCGTCGTCCAGCCGAACCCGGCCCTCCGGGCGGCTTACGACAAGCTCGAGGCCGAACTGGGCCAATCGCTGTCGCGAAAGGCATAAATCGGGTGCTGTGAGCATTGCCCACTTGAACAAAGCGGGCTGATTGGCTGACATTGAGGGCTCACCCCCAACTCACCATGTCACAGCGCCCTGTCACCCTCTTCACCGGCCAGTGGGCCGACCTCAAGATCGCCGACCTTCTCCCCAAGGTCAAAGCCATGGGCTACGAAGGCGTCGAACTCGCCTGCTGGGGCGACCACTTCGACGTCGTCCGCGCCGTCAATGAGTCGGGTTACGTCGAGTCCGTCTGGGAACTCCTGAAGAAGCACGACCTCGGCTGCTGGGCGATCTCTTCGCACCTCGTCGGCCAGGCCACCTGCGACAACATCGACGAGCGCCACCAGTGCATCCTGCCCGCCCATGTCTGGGGCGACGGCAATCCGGAAGGCGTCCGCCAGCGCGCGTGCGCCGAGATGGCCCTGACCGCCCAGGCCGCCCGCAAGTTCTTCGACGCCGGCAAGGCCTACATGGCCAACAAGCCGAAGGGTTCCGGCAAGACCGTCGTCAACGGTTTCACCGGTTCCTCCATCTGGCACGCGATCTACGCCTTCCCGCCCACCAACCAGGCCTACCTCCAGAAGGGCTACGATGATTTCGCCAAGCGCTGGAAGCCCATCCTTGAGGCCTTCGAGAAGCACGACGTCTACTTCGGCCTCGAAGTGCACCCGACCGAGATCGCCTTCGACATCGCCTCCGCCCAGCGCGCGCTCGACGCCGTCGGCAATCACAAGCGCTTCGGCTTCAACTATGACCCCAGCCACCTCGGCTACCAGGGCGTCGACTACGTGAAGTTCATCCGCACCTTCGGCAAGCAGATCCACCACGCCCACATGAAGGACGTCTGGTGGGGCCACGGCGACGGCTCCGTCGGCGTGTTCGGCGGCCACACCGATTTCTGCGACCCGCGTCGCGCCTGGGATTTCCGCTCCGTCGGCCGCGGCGACATCAAGTTCGAGGACGTCATCGTCGCCCTCAACGACGTCGGCTACGCCGGCCCGCTCTCCGTCGAATGGGAAGACGGCCGCATGGACCGCTTCTTCGGCGCCGCCGAATCGGCCGCCTACGTCAAGAAGCTCGCCTTCCCGACCAACAAGGTCGCCTTCGACGCCGCTTTCGACAAGTCCGCCCAGGGCAAGTGATCACTCCTTAATCGAACACACTTATGGCTACCAAAGTAGGCGTCATCGGAGCAGGGGGCATGCTCCAATACCACGCGGCCGGCTTCAAGCAGGCGGGCGCGGAAATCATCGCCGTCGCCGATCAGGCACCCGGCGCCGCCCAGAAGGCCGCGACCAAGTGGGGCATCCCGAATGCCTATGAGTCCGTGGACGCCATGCTCAAGGCGCATCCGGAACTCGACGCCGTCAGCGTCATCGTCCCGAACAAGTTCCACGCTTCGCTCGCCATCCAGTGCCTCAACGCCGGCAAGCACGTGTTCTGCGAGAAGCCCCCGGCGCTGAGCGCTCCGGAGGTCCTTGAGATCATCGCCGCTGCCAAGAAGGCGGGTAAGCACGTGATGTTCAACTTCAACAACCGTGCCCGCCCTGAGTCGCAGGCGATGATGAAGTACGTCGAGCAGGGCCAGGTCGGCAAGGTCAACTCCGCCCAGGCGAAGTGGATCCGCCGCACCGGCATCCCGGGCTTCGGCGGTTGGTTCACCACCAAGGAGCTCTCCGGTGGCGGGCCGCTCATCGACCTGCTGCACATGGTCGACCTCGCGATGTATTTCATGGGTTACCCTGAGCCGGCGCACGTCCTCGGCCAGACCTTCAATGACTTCATCGAAGACAAGTCCTTCAAGGGCCCGTGGGGCATCCCGGACCGGGTCGGTGGCGTCACCGACGTCGAGAACGCCGCGCATGGCTTCGTGACCTTCAAGACCGGCCAGGTGCTGACCTTGCAGGTCTCCTGGGCCGAGATGATCAAGCGCGAGGAAGTCTCCGTCGTCTTCCAGGGCACCAAGGCCGGCGGCAAGGTCGAGCGCCTCTTCGGCATCGACGGCCTCGATAACACCGCGATCGACACCTGCGAGCTCTACGTCCAGGAAAACGGCAACAGCGTGAACCGCTCCATCGTCACGCCCGCCTGCGAGGACATGGGCCGCATCGCTTCCGCCGCGAACTTCATCGAGTCGATCGAAGGCCGCGCGAAGCCGCTGAACACGCCTGAGCAGGCCTACCGCCTCATGCAGGTCATCGACGCCATCTACGCCTCGGCGAAGTCCGGCAAGCCCGTTTCCCTCTGACCCGCACACCTATGGCATCCCTCAATCGCAAACTCCGCATGGGCATGGTCGGCGGCGGCCGCGGCGCCTTCATCGGCGGCGTCCACCGCATGGCCGCGGCCCTCGACGGCAAGATCGAGCTCGTCGCCGGCGCGTTCTCCTCGGACCCCGAGAAGTCCCGCCTCTCCGGCCAGGATTTCTGCCTCGATCCCTCCCGCGTATACGCTTCGTACGCCGAGATGGCCAAGGCCGAAGCCAGGCGCCCGCTCGGCGACCGCATCGACTTCGTGTCGATCGTCGCGCGCAACGACCTGCACTATCCCGTGGCCAAGGCCTTCCTCGAAGCCGGCATCCACGTGATCTGCGAGAAGCCCCTCGCGTTCTCCCTCGCCGAAGGCAAGAAGCTCCGCGCCATCGTCAAGAAGAGCGGCCTGGTCTTCGCGCTGCTGCACAACTACACCGGCTACCCGATGGTCAAGGAAGCCCGCGACTTCGTGGCCGCCGGCAAGCTCGGCAAGATCAACAAGGTCCTCGTCGAATACCCGCAGGGTTACGCCATCGGCGCCCTGCAGGCCGGCAAGATCCAGAAGATCGCCAACTGGCGCATGGACCCGAACTGCTCGGGCGTCTCGAACTGCGTCGGCGACATCGGCACGCACGCCGAGAACCTCGTCCAGTACGTCACCGGCCTCGAGATCAAGGAGATCGCCGCCGACCTCAGCACCTACATTCCGGGCCGCCTGCTGGATGACGACGCCAACATGCTCGTCCGCTACAAGGGCGGCGCAAAGGGCGTGCTGCATGCCTCGCAGATCTCCACCGGCGACGAGAACAACCTGAACATCCGCGTCTACGGCACCCTGGCTTCCCTCGAGTGGCATCAGGAGCATCCGAACGAGCTGATCGTGAAGTATCTCGACCAGCCCCGCCAGGTGCACCGCCGCGGCAACTCCTACAACGGAGCCGCCTGCAAGAAGTACACCCGCACGCCGTTCGGCCACCCGGAAGCCTTCATCGAAGCGTTCGCGAACATCTATCGCGCCGCCGCCGAAGCCATCACCGACCGTCTCGAAGGCCGCAAGGCTCCGAAGGGCGGCTATGACTTCCCGTCGATCGACGACGGCGTCACTGGCATGGCCTTCATCGAGGCCGCGGTGAAGTCTTCCAAGGGCAACGCCCGCTGGACCAAGCTCGCCGACTAAGGCGTCCGCCAGTCGCCCACGAAGGCCCCGGGTTCCGGGGCCTTTTTAATGTTTTTTGATAAGAGATAGGCTTCCCTCGTGCCACCCCGTGCCTAGCCTCTCCTCTATCAACATGAAGACCGTCCTCAGGGCCATGGCCCTCCTGCTTGTCCTGTGCGCCACCGCGTTCTCCGCGGAGCACCGTGCTGGCGTGCTGCTCGTGAAGTATCGCCCCGGTACCGACGAAGCGGCCATCACCGAACTTCAGGGGCGGAAGGGCATGACGCTGACCAAGAAGATCAAACTATTCGGGATTCATGTCTATTCTTTCGACGAGTCCAAAGGTTCTCCGGTCGCTTTCGCCGAGGAGGTCGCGCGCGAAGCCATCGTCCTCAATGCTGAACCAGACCTCATCAGAGAGGCAAAGGCCGCCGACCCTGAGTATCCCAATCAGTGGTCTTTGCAAAATACAGGTCAGACCGTCAACGGGAAGACTGGGCCAGCCGGCATTGATATCCGCTGGCCTGCCGCGAACCTCATCTATCGCCCGAAAACATCTTTGATGGTCGCCGTGGTGGACTCGGGCGTGACCTTGCTCCACCCCGACCTGGTCGGCTCCATCAACGCCAAGCCGGGCGAGAACGGGGCCGCGTTCAACAACGGATTGGACGACGACGACAACGGGCTGATCGACGACGTCTGGGGTTATGATTGGTACTCGTTGGATCCGCTACCGCTTGACCAGAACGGACACGGTACGCTCGTCGCCAGCATCATCGGAGGCACCATCGGTAATGGTAA
>JAURFU010000099.1 GCA_030834165.1 Verrucomicrobiota bacterium | reverse complement strand
GGAAGCAGGACCGTCGTTGCGGTTGTCGCGACGAGGGCCGCGGCCGGGGCCGCCAGGACCGTTACGACGGCCGCCGGGACCACCGGGGCCACCAGGACCACGACGATCGCCACCGGGACCGGAACGGCCAGGGGCAGCGGAAGCGGGGGCGGCAGGAGCCGCGGCGGGGGTGTTTTCAGCGCTCATGAAATTAGAAGGTCAGACCGGCCTGGCGGGCGGCTTCGGCGAAGGATTTAACGGTGCCGTGGTAGCGGCGGCCGGCGCGGTCGAAGACCACGGTGGTGAGACCGGCGGCCTTGGCCTTGGCGCCGAAGGCGGCGCCGAAGGCGGTGGCGCCGGCGACGTTGGCCTTGAGCTTCTGGCCGCGGAGATCCTTGGAGGTGGTCGCGAGGGAGACGAGGGTCACGCCCTTGTCGTCGTCGATGGCCTGGGCGTAGAGATGGACGTGGGTCATCTTCAGCGCGAGGCGCGGGCGGGCGGCGGTGCCACGCACCGTCTTGCGGATGCGCCAGCGACGCTTCTGCGCCAGGAGATTCTTCTTCTGCAGTTTCATGGAATGTTTTTGTTTCGGACGGATTAGGCCGTCTTCTTGCCCTCCTTGCGGCGGACGAATTCACCTTCGACGCGGACGCCCTTGCCCTTGTAAGGCTCGACGGGCTTGTAGAGCTTGATCGAGGAGGCGACCTGGCCGACCATATGGCGGTCAGGCCCGCTGATGACGAGCTTGGTGCCGTCGGTGACGACGACCTTCACGCCGGCAGGGATGGTGTAACGGATGGGGTGCGAATAGCCCAGGGCGAGGTCGAGGACATTGCCCTTCAGGATGGCCTTGAAGCCGACGCCTTCGATCAGGAGGGTCTTCGTGTATTCGGTGGCGACGCCTTCGCACATGTTGCGGACGATGGCGCGGACGGTGCCGTGGAGGGCGCCGGCGGTGCCGGGCTTCACGACCTTGCCGGCGGCGTCCTTGACCTCCGTGAGGTCGGTGACGTTCACGACGTTGGCGGTGACGACGACGCCGATCTCCTTGGGAAAGGCTTTCGAGAGTTCGCCCTTCGGACCCTTGACGATGACGACGTTGTCCTTCACGGACACGGTCACCTTGTCGGGGATGTTGACGGGCTGCTTACCAATTCGGCTCATTGAGTTGCTTGTTTAAGGGTGGGAAGGGTTACCAGACCTTCGCGAGGAGTTCGCCGCCGACCTTCTGGCGGCGGGCCTCGGCGTCGGTCATGACGCCGCGGGAGGTGGTCAGGATGGAGACGCCCATGCCGCCGATGACCTTGGGGACGGAAGTATAGCCGGCGTAGATGCGACGGCCGGGGGTCGAGATGCGCTCGATGCTGGTGATCGCCGGGACGCCGGCGACGTACTTCAGGGCTACCTCGAGGACGGGCAGGCCGTCGCGCTCGGCCTTGCGGGCGGAGGCCACGTAACCGGCGTCGACGAGGATCTTGGCGACGCCCTCGCGGAGGCGGGACCACTGGACGGTGATCGTAGGCTTGCCGGCCTGCGAAGCGTTGCGGACGGAGGTGAGGAAATCCCCGATGGTGTCAGTAGAAGCGGACATGGTTTTGTTTGGTCGGTTTGGTTACCAGGAGGCCTTGGTGACGCCGGGAATCTGGCCGTTGAGCGCGAGCTCGCGGAAGGTGATACGGGAAAGGCCGAACTTGCGGATGAACGCACGCGGACGACCG
Organism: Verrucomicrobiota bacterium; assembly: GCA_030834165.1. Classification (GTDB taxonomy): domain Bacteria; phylum Verrucomicrobiota; class Verrucomicrobiia; order Opitutales; family UBA953; genus UBA953. The sequence goes on along the minus strand of JAURFU010000099.1, from coordinate 1,227 downwards.
GAGATGGAGCAGCGGTTCTTCTGGCGGACCTTCGAGGAACTGCGGGGCAGTTTCGCGAGCTTGCTCTGCGCTTCGTAGAAAGCCTCTTCGGTGACCTGAGGGTCGGCGAGGACCTTCTTGAGTTCGGCGCGCTTGGCGGCGTACTTCTTGACGAGGCGTTCGCGCTTGAGGGCGCGCTGGATGACGGACTTCTTGGCCATGCTGGTAAGAGGTGGGGGGTTAGGCCTTGGCGGTGGCGGTGGCGGCGGCCTCGGCGCTGGAGCGACGGAAAGGCATGCCGAGGAGGCGGAGGAGCTCGCGGCCTTCGTCGTCGGTCTGGGCCGACGTGACGATGACGACGTCCATGCCGACGTTGGCGCGCTGAGAGCCGTCAGCCTGGGTTTCCGGGAAGATGGTGTGGTCCACGATGCCGAGCGAGTAGTTGCCGCGGCCGTCGAGACGGTTGGAGGTGCCGCGGAAGTCGCGGATCATCGGGAGCGCGACCGCGGTGAGGCGGAGGTAGAACTCCCACATGCGGGCGCCGCGGAGGGTGACCATGCAGCCGAGGGGCATGCCCTGGCGGACCTTGAAGCTCGCGACGGACTTGGTGGCCTTGGTGATGACCGGCTTCTGGCCGGAGAGCTTGGTGATGTCCTTGACGACTTCGGCCATATGGCCCTTGTCGGCCTCGGCCTTGAAGGCGGTGTTGAGGACGATCTTCTTCAGGTTCGGGACCTGGTGGATGTTCTTGTAGCCGCGGCTCTTGATGAGCTCGGGGACGACCTTCTCGAGGTAGTACTTCTTCAGATAAGGAACGGATGCCATTTTCGTGTTAGATCTCGGGTGGTTTCGTCGGGCTTACTTCTTGGCGGACTTGGCCGGTTTCTTGGCGCGACGGGCGTCCCAGAGGGAGCCGAGCATCACGTTGGACCGGTGGATGGGGGCTTCCTTCTCGGTGATGCCGCCCTGCCCGTCCTGGGTGCGCTTCAGGTGGCGCTTGACGAGGTTCAGCCCCTCGATGGTGAGGCGTTCGTCAGCACGGTTGTAGCTGACGACCTTGCCGCGCTTGCCCTTTTCGGCGCCGGCGATGACGATGACTTCGTCACCCTTCTTGATGTCGGTCTTGGACATGGTGTTCAGAGTACCTCGGGAGCGAGGGAGATGATCTTCATGAAGTTCTTGCTGCGGAGCTCGCGAGCGACGGGCCCGAAGATGCGGGTGCCCTTGGGGTTGCCGTTCTCGTCGAGG
>JAURFU010000098.1 GCA_030834165.1 Verrucomicrobiota bacterium | reverse complement strand
TTCTGGTTCGGTGTCATCGCCGGCCTGCTCGTCGCCGCCTTCATCTTTGAGGTCTTAAAGTGGGCCGAGGCTCACACGATCATCATCCGCTGATGCGCCCGGTCAAGAAGCCCCTCCTAATCCCCTCCGGCATCGTCAAGGCCGCGGGCTCAGCCGGCTATCCTTACGCCCTCATCATCCTGCTCGACGGCCTCCCCTACGCCGAGGTCTTCGCCAAGTCCCGCAAGGTCTTCGACGCGAACCTGAAGGACTGGCAGCGCGACGTGCTCCCCAGCCTCCGCCGCTCCAACGTGCGCTTCTTCTTCATCGACGGGCGCACGATGTCCGAGGTCACTTTCTAACATGACGAACACCGACCACATCCGGCGACTCCTGCTCCAGATCGGCGACGGCCTCAACGCCCTCCGCAACCGTTGCCAGGACGCCGACGACGAGGGCTCCTTCGCCGAGGCCAACAAGGCGGTAGCTTGGGCTCAGCGCGAACTCGACGCCATCGACCCCGAGGCGCTCGGTGAAGCCTACGACCTCAAGGCGCTCTACGACCGCGTCCACCTCGTCGTCGTCCACCTCCGTTGCCTCCGCGTCCAGCTCGAGAAATGCGAGGAGGCCGCCGAGGCCGCCCTCGACGCCGCCAAGCGCATCACGCACACCCTGGAGGAGTCGGACTCCGCCGACGCCGACCTGTGAACGCTTGCGAACTCTGCGCCGGTGCCTGTTGCGAGTCCCTGATGTTCGGCATCTCCGATGACCCCGTCAGCCTGGAGTTCTATTCCACCCGGGCCGCCGTCTTCAATGTCGAGTCCATCACGGTCGCCGAAGTCCGTTGCGCCTGTCCGCAGCTGAACGCCTCGGGCCGTTGCGACATCTACCCGAACCGCCCGAAAGCCTGCCGCACCTTCAAGCCCGGTTCGACCATGTGCCTCGCCGCCATCCAGCGCCGTCGCCCAGATCAGGTCAGCCAGATACTCGCCCTGCTCAAATAACCTTTCCCACCAATACCCATGCAACCCGTCATCCAGTCCGCCATCATCCCCCACCGCGTCCAGTATGATTGCCTCGAAGCCCTGAACTACTCCGGCTCCAAGGAACTGCTCAAGTCCCCGGCTCACTTCCGCCTGTACGTCACCGCCGAGCGCGAGCAGACCAAGGCGCTGCGCCTCGGCTCCTATGTCCACGCCCTCGTCCTGGAGCCCGAGAAGGCCCGCCTCGCCTTCGCCATCGCCCCCGTATGCGACCGCCGCACGAAGGACGGCAAGGCCACCTACGAGGCGTTCACGTCCGCCCTTGAGCCCGGCACGACCGTCCTCAGCGCCGACGAGGCCGAGGAGGCCAACAAGATCGCGGCCGCCGCAAAGGGTTGCATCGACCGCCACGGCTTCAAGTTCAAGCATACCGAACTGATGTTCCTCGCGTCCTATATGGATTGCCCCATCAAGGCCGCCATCGACGCGGTCGGGGAAGACGGCTTCCTCTACGACCTTAAGACCTGCGAGGACGCTTCCCCCGCCGGGTTCCTCAAAGCCGTCCGCGCCTACCGCTACAACCTCCAGGCTAACTTCTATAAGGCCGCTTATCAGGCCGGGTTCAAGGAGCACGTCCAAGGGTTCCGCTTCATCTGCGTCGAGAAGGAGACGCTCCAGACCGCCGTCTACGAGCTAGGCCCCGACCTGATGGCCTACGGCTACACCGACTTCGTCAAGGCGCTGGAGACCTACAAGGCTTGCATGGCCTCGGGCGAGTGGCCCGGCTACGCCCAGGACATCCAGACGCTCGACCTGAACAAGGCGCCGAGCGACGCCGCCGCCCCCATCAACTTCGCCTAATACGAACATGACCCAACCCGCAAACGACCGCCCCCCGCTGAAGACCATCGAGCAGTCCGGCAACTACCGCCTGAAGCTCATCGCCCCCAAGTTCGAGAAGATCAAGGTCTGGGAGGACGGCACCACCTCCTCCCGCCTGTTCTTCGTGGACGTGGAAGGCAACTGCCTGTCGAAGAACTACTCGACCAAATACGGCAAGGCGCTCGCCATGCTCGTCGGCAAGTTCTCCGGCAAGTTCACCGCCGAGATACGCACCGACGCGACCCAGGCCGAGTTCCTGGAGTACCTCAAGCCCGCTTGCGGCCAGACCGTCGACGTGGCCGTGACCGTCGAGCCGAACGGCGAATGGCAGGGCAAGCCCCAATTCAAATATAAACTGGCCTTCGCCCGCGGCACCGTGAAGCCGTCCGCAGCCGAGCCGCAGTCAGGCGACGTCCCCTTCTAAGCCGTGACCATCGTCGAAGGCCGCCCGACCCTCGTCCTGATCGCCGGCTTCTCCCGGGCCGGGAAGGACACCCTCGCGAACGGCCTGATGGAATGGTCTGAGAAGCGGGCCGCCAAGGTCAACTTCGCCGACCCGCTGAAGGAGTGCGCCAACGCGATGCTGTCCTATCTGCATCTCGACGGCGACTTCTTCAACGAGGAGTTCAAGGTCAAGCATCGCGACTTCTTGGTCAGCACCGGGAAGTTCGCCCGCTCCCTGAACGAGGACGTCTTCGCCGAGCACCTCGCCCGTTACCTCCCGTTCGTCAGCGCCGACGGCCTCCCTCACGAGACGGTCGTCTGCTCAGATTGGCGCTACCTGAACGAGTACAGGGTCGTGAGCCGCATCATGGACGAGTACAATTGGAACCTGCGGACGGTCTACATCTCGACCGCCGGAGTCCTGCCCGCGAACGACGAGGAGGCTTGGTCGCTCCTGGACTTGCGGGCCGAGGTCGAGTTCGACGTCGAGCTCTGCTTCAAGCCGAACAGCCGTAACGACATCATGGCCGAGGGGCGCCGCATGGCACGCGCATGGAAACTCTGACCCGCGAGCAAGCCGTCTGGGCCGCCGGCATGGGCATCTCCATCGAGCGTGCCCGCTGGCTGCTCGAATGCCCGAAGTTCACGAACGGCACGATCAGGGC
>JAURFU010000097.1 GCA_030834165.1 Verrucomicrobiota bacterium | reverse complement strand
GCTCCTCCTCGTCGTCGTTCGTCGTTCGTCCCGGGCGTGTTGATTGCGTGTGACGTCTCTCTCCGTCGTCGTCCTCGTCCTCGTCCTCGCACTCCGTCGTCCTCGTCCTCGTCGCGCGCGGCGGTGAAGACGTCCGGCACGAGCGCGTTGAGCGCGGTGAAGAACGCGGACGTCGCCCGCGCCGTCGTCGGCGTCGTCAACGCGGCCAAGGCCGACTTCGCCAAGAGCAAGGCCAGGTATGAGGCCATGCTGAAGCCCGAAGCCGTGCGCAAGGGCGACCTCGCGGCCGGCCGCCAGCTTTTCATGTCGACCTGCGGTATCTGCCATACCTTCGGCTATTCCGGCAACCAGGTCGGTCCCGGCCTCGCCGGCTCGAACATCGGCAAGCTCGATTACTTCCTCGAGAACGTCCTCAACCCCAACGGCGTCATCGGCAAGGACTACCAGCTCAACGTCTTCAAGCTGAAGGGCGGCGCCACTATGAGCGGCATCGTCCAGTTCGAAGACGCGCAGTCGTTCCGCCTCGTCATGCCGGGCGGCGCCAAGTTCACCGTCGCCAAGGCCGAGGTCGCCCAGCGCGAGATCCTGCCGATGTCGCTGATGCCGGAAGGCCTGCTCGACGCGCTCACCAAGGAACAGGTCATCAACCTCGTCGCCTATCTCCAGTATCCGGACGGCTTCCCGGCGACGGCGCCCGGCGTGTGGCGACTCGAGGGCGCGACCGAAGGCGAGACGCTGAAGGTCCTCGCCGTCACCGGCGGCAAGACCAGCGGGCAGAAGATGACGGCCTTCAAGGCCAGCCGTTGGAGCGGCAACGACCACCTCTGGTGGACGGGCGGCAAGGTCGGCGACACGCTGACGCTGGCCCTGCCGGTCGCGGCCAAGGGCACCTACGAAGTGAAGTTCGTCGGCACCAAGGCCCATGATTACGGCACCTTCGAGCTGCGTCTCGACGGCAGGCTCCTCGGCGAAGAGGGGTATGATTTCTACCATCCCGCCGAAGTCGTCACCACCGGCGAACTCAACGGCGGCCGCCACGAACTCGACGCCGGCGAACACCGTCTCGAGGTCAGGATCCTCGCCCCGAACCCCGCGGCCACCCCGCGGAACATGTTCGGGTTGGATTATCTGAAGCTGGAGAGGAAGTGAGGCGAGAGCCTTGAGGCCCTCGCCGAGAGGACTGAGTCGATGACGGATGACAGAGGACTGAATCGATTACGGAGGACGGAATGGAGGACTGTGTTGAGGGCTGAATGGAGGGCTGAATTGAGCGAAAAGCAGACGGAAGCTGCAGGTGGCGGGCTTTAATGTCGCCTCGGGTAGGGTTGAGCGCCCTCGCTCAACCCTACCCGAGGCAGGGACGTGATCACCTTCGCGTCCGCCCCTCGGGGATTGAAGACCGATAGGACAGCACGTGGTGCTGTCCCTGCCTTTAGATTCAGAAGCCCGCGCCTTTGACCTTCGTCTTCACGCGGATGAGGCGGTCCTTCGACGTGATGTAAAGGGTGTGACCGTCATCGCCCCAGGCGAGGTTGGCGGAGGCCTGACCGCAGAGGATCGAGCCAAGGTGCTTGCCTTCAGGGGACAGGATCAGGACACCCCCGGGACCGGTGGTCCAGATGTTGCCCTTGGCGTCGAGTTTGAGGCCATCGCAGGAACCAGGACGATCTTTGCCCTTGAGGGGCCCGGCGAGGAAGACGTCGCGCAGGCCCGAACCATCGAGGTTGCAGACGGCGACGCGCGGATTCTTGCCGTCGGAGACCGCGAGGTAGAGCGATTTCTGGTCGAGGCTCAGGGCGATGCCGTTCGGCCACTGGACTTCCTTGGTCACGAGCGAGACCTTGCCATCGGTCGAGAGCTTGTAGACGCCATGATAAGCGGTCTCGGACTTCTCGCCCTTAGGGATGCCGTAAGCGGGGTCGGTGAAGTAGATGGTGCCGTCCTTGGCGACGCAGAGGTCATTCGGGCTGTTGAAGCGCACGCCCTCATGGTTCTTGGTCGCGAGCGGCTCGAACTTGCCGTCGCCGCCCAGGCGGGCGACGCGGCGGGAACCGTGCTGGCAGAGCAGCATCCGGCCTTGGCCGTCGACGGCGAGGCCGTTGGAGCCCTGGTTGGCGGAGGGCGCATCCGTGCCGCTGGGCTTAAGGAAGACCGAAGCCACAGCGTCGCCTTCGATCCACTGGTAGGCGATGTTGTTCGGCACGTCGGAGAAGACGATACGTCCCTTATGCCAGACCGGGCCTTCGGACCACGAGTAGCCGCCGTTCGACACCGTCTCGATCTTGGCGTCGCTCGCGATCAGCGCGTCGAGCGCCGGGTCGAGCTTTTCGATGGACTGCTTCGGGCCGTCGGCGGCGACGGCGGTCAGGACGGAGAGGAAGAAGGCGGGGAGTAACTTCATGGCTGAAGGGGTAGGGCGGATTCAGACGGAGGCAAATCAAACAAGGCAAGGTGTCAGCGGTTTGCGGTTAGCGGATAGCGGTTTGGGATACGTTCGGGCAAAGGGAGACCGGATGATTGGGGTGGGCATTAGAAACCCCAGCCATTCATCCGGTCTCCGGTTTCCCTTTGAGTGAACACCATTGTCTCGAGGTAGGGCTGGCCATCCTTGGCCGGCCGCGGCCGAGCAGGGATGCTCGGCCCTGACCGATGCAGGCGTCAGGGCTTATTCATTCGGCCATCTGTCATCTGCCATCGATTCAGTCATCCATCCCGCAACTCAGTATCGTGACGCGGTCCCGACCCTGCCCAAGGCAAGCACTCCCCCGATACTCGATACTCCGAACTCGATACTCTCAGCATTCATCCCAACCTTGCCCCCCTCCCCAAAACCCTCCTTCCTCTTCCCCTGTGAAAGCCCTGCTCCTCACCGAATATAAGAAGATGTCCTACGTGGACGTGGCCGATCCGGTCTGCGGTCCGGACGACGTCCTGATCCAGGTCCGCGCCTGCGGGATCTGCGGTTCCGACATCCACGGTTACGAC
>JAURFU010000096.1 GCA_030834165.1 Verrucomicrobiota bacterium | reverse complement strand
ACCCTCTATCTGAACTCACGCCGGTGGCGCCAAGGCGAACCCTACCGCAAGGTGTCCTGGTCGCGCGACGGCGGAGCGAGCTGGAGCAAAGCGGAGGAGGACCGGACCCTTCCTGAGCCCGTCTGCCAAGGCTCCCTGCTCGCGGCGAAGGCCGGCGACAAGACCCCGATCTACTTCCTCAACCCCGTCGGCAAAGGGCGCGCGAACGGGACCCTCCGCCGCTCGGACGACGGTGGCCGAACCTGGGCCCAATCGACCTTGGTCTTCCCTGGTCCGTTCGCCTACAGCTCCATGACCGTGGTCGGCGGGGACATCGGCGTCCTCTACGAGCCGGCCGGGAACTCGATGGTCCTCTACCGAAGGATAATCATCGGAGGCCTCGAGCCCCGCTGAAGGCGGAGCGGGCTCAGACCGCGGACTCGAGCAGCTTCCAGCAGATCAGCTTCTGACGAGGCAGGTGGAAGGGCCCCTTCCACATGCACCCCTTGAGTTCCGAGGTCGGACGACCCTGGCGGTCGAGGTAACCGTACCATTCGCCGTGCTCCGGATCCGGAAACTTGGCGTAGGCCCAGTCATGGACCTGCCGGTGCATCTCCGCGTAGCGGGCCTCTCCCGTCATCACATGGGCCAGCAAGGTCGCGATGATGGCTTCGTTCTGCGGCCACCAGAATTTCATCGAATGCCAATATTCCTGGATCGGCTTCCCGCGGAGGTCCGTGAAATAGAGGACGCCCCCGTGTTCGCGGTCCCAACCCCGCTCCCACATGTAATCCAGCATCGCGAGTCCCAGCCGCTTGGTCGCTTCGTCGCCGCTGCGCCGCGCCTCGCGGAGCAGGAACCAGGCGGCCTCGATGGAATGACCCGGATTCAGAAGCCGCCCGTCGAAATGATCATGGATCTCGCCGGCGGGACCGACCGTCTCCATCACCGCGCGCAGGTCGTGCTTCACGAAATCACGACCGATCTCCGCGATCGTGATGGCGGCCCAGTCGCTGAGCGTCCGGCCACGGACGACGACGTCGCCCAGGTCTTCGCGCAGGTCCTGAGCGGCGGCCAAGGTCATCATCAGCGGGGAGAGGGACTTCATGGGCCTCGTGACGGGAGAGGTCTTCGGCGCGATACGGCCGGGCTCGTGGTGGTAGGCGAGGAAAGTTTCGAACGCCGCCAAGGCCCGGGCGCGCCAGAGGCCGTCGCCGGTCGCGCGATGGACGGCGCCGAAGCCGATGGCCGCGAAGCATTCGCTGAACACGTAACGCCTCATCCGGAGAGGATCGCCCTCCGCGGTCACGGTGAAATGCAGCTTGCCCGACGCATCCGCGCAACGCTCATGCAGGAATTCGGCGCACGAAAGCGCGGCCTGCGACCACTCGGGGCGTCGCTCGACGGTGTTGAACAGGTTCGCGAAGGTCCAGGCCGCGCGCCCCTGGAACCAGACGGACTTGTCCGAATCGAGAAGCTCCCCCTTGCGTCCCAGCGCCGTATGCATCCCGCCGTTCACGCGGTCGAGCCCGTGCTTCATCCAGAAGGGGATGACATCCCGCAGCAATCCATCCCGGTAGGTGCGGATGAGTTCTTCCCGGCGTTGCGAGAGGTAGGGGGTCACGCGGAAGATGCTGACCCATCCGGGCCTTGCGTCAACGCGCGGGCTTGATTCAGGGCGACGTTATAAAAGGCTCGGTCCCGGCGGAATCCGCCGCCGGCGCTCCGTAATAATCACGGATGAGCCCCGCCAGGTGCTCCTTGACGTCCTCCGGCAGGAAGGCGCCGAAGTCGATCTCCTTGCCGAGCGAAGCCACGACGACGGCTTCGGCGGGCTTCTTGTTCTGCTTCGAGCCACGGAAGGCCAGCTTGACCAGGACGTCCTCACCGACCGCCAGTTTCCATGTCCAACCGAGATAGGGCAGGATGCGCCAGCGGACGATGACGGCGTCGTCGCTCAGCGTGACCCGATAACGCGCGAGGGTGAAGGCGAAGCCCACGAGGAAGAACGGGACGTAGAAGAGCCCTAGCACCAGGAAATGCCACCAGGCCGCCTGGGACACGAGTTTGCCGTTCATCGTCATCTTGCCCGCCGCCAGGCCGCCGAACATTAATACGCCATGCACGCAGGTGAAGATCAGCCAGAACCAACCGAACCACGTCCCTAAGCGCACGCCATAGGTGACGCCTTGGAAATCATTCGCGACGGTGACCTTCGGATGGCCTTGGAGGAGTTCCGCTTCGGTGAGAACCTTGGCCGGACGCCCGGCCACCAAGTTCGCCTGGCTCGCCTCCGCTGCCGCTTTCAGGCGGGCGAACTTGGCGAGCAAATCTTCGCGGATTCCCATGATCAGACCTTAGGGTTGAACTCCGACGCACCGAGAGGTCGGCCGCTTGGTATCGCGAGTGGGTCAGCCGACGGCTTCAGGGCGTCCATGAGATGAACCTAGGCGAGGCCAGGCCGCCGTCCAGCCAACGTCGGCTTGAACCCGGGAGGTTTCTGGCTGTCCATAAGACAACCCCATGCGACCCCTCCTCGCCCTGCTGCTCCTGCCCTTGGCCGCCCTGGCCGACGGCGCCAAGTATTCCGTCAGCTACCCGGCCTCGGATAAGCCCGGCGAACTGATCTTCCCGGCGACTTACAACCTGTGGCTGCCCGAGGGCGTGAAGACCGTCCGCGGCATCATCGTGCACCAGCATGGCTGCGGAGCCGGTTCGAACAAAGGAGCCGTGACGGCGGCCGACGACCTTCATTGGCAGGCCTTGGCCCGCAAATGGGACTGCGCCTTGGTGGGCCCGGTGATCGGCGAACCCGACAAGGCCAACTGCCGCATGTGGTGCGACCCGCGCAATGGCTCGGACCAGACCTACCTGCGGGCGCTGGCCGACCTCGCCAAGCAGAGCGGCCATCCGGAGATCGCGACGGCCCCCTGGTGCCTCTGGGGCCATAGCGGCGGCGGCTTCTGGTCGAGCATCCTGCAGGCCAAATACCCTGAGCGCATCGTGGCGATCTGGTTCCGTTCCGGCACCGCCTACTCCTACTGGCAGAAGCCGGAAGAC
>JAURFU010000095.1 GCA_030834165.1 Verrucomicrobiota bacterium | reverse complement strand
CCTCGTCGGAAATCGTCGGCGGCATCGCGGCCAGCAGGAGCAGGGGTAGCAGCATGACGCGACTATGGGCGCTCGTCGCGAGGGGGGCAAGGGCGAGGTAGGGGCAGCACCGCGTGCTGCCCTAGCCTTATCGGGTAGGGTCGGGACCGCGTCACGACATAGGGCTAACTTGTTCGCCGCAGGGCGAATGATGGTAGGGGCACGATTTATCGTGCACTCCACCAAGGAGGGCGCGGCGTAGCCACGCCCCTACCTTCGGCCGCCCTGAGGCGGCCGTTCGCTTCAGCGCTCCCAGATTTCAAACGCATACCCCACCCCCTGATACTCCCCCTTCTTCGAGGAGACGAGTTTGGTGAAGATCTTCTGCCAGTCGGCGGGGAAGAAACGGTCGCCCTCGAAATCGCGGTCGATGCGGGTGATCAGCAGGCGGTCGCAGAGCGGGGTACCCTCGGCGTAGATACGTTCCCCTCCGGTGATCCAGATGGGGCCCGGCCATTCGTCCATCCGGTCGGCGATGACGATGGCCTCGGCCAAGGATGCGGCGCGCTCGGCGCCCGGGAAGGACTTGGCGGGGTCGCGGGAAACGACCACGGTGCCCCGGCCCGGCAGGGCCTTGCCCAACTCGGCGTAGCAGGCCGGGCCCTCGATCATGACGCCCCCGGCGGTCTGGTCCATGAACCAGGCCAGGTCTTCGGGTATATGCCAAGGGAGCTTGCCATCGCGCCCGATAACCCCGTTCCGGGCCACGGCGACGATGCATTGGAGGGGCTTGGCCACGCTCCAAGGGTTGTGAACAACCCCTGTGAAAGCAAGCGCCGGAGGGACTTGGACGGGTTGACACCCGCCGAAAGCCTCGGGTAGGTTGCCCGAATGATTACCTGGCTCCAGAACGCCACCGGCAAGCACCACCGTCTGATCTTCGGCTTCTTGCTCGTGATCATCGTGGTCTCCTTCGTCTTCTACGGATTCGCCGGACGCGGCGCCCTGACCGGCGGACCCGCCTACATGTATCAGGGCGTCAACCTCAACGACCCCGCCGTCCGTAAGCGCTTCAACGACGCCATCTTCTTCGGCCAGATGACCGGCCAGCGCATGGACCCCAACGGACTCGTCCAGCGCGTCGCCGAACTCGCCCTCGCCGACGGCCTCGGCATCCCCTCTCCTTCCGCCGTCGAGATCCGCCGCATCGCCCGCGAAGCGACCGCCGCCGCCGACAGCAAGGGCAACGACGGCCTGAACAAGTTCCTCGAGTTCGCCGCCAAGCAGCTCGACGCCTCCGACCTCGACGTCCGCGCCCGCTTCGAAACCTACATCAAGGACACCTGGCGCATCCAGAAGGCCCTCGGCGCCGTCGCGGGCTCCGGCCACGCGACCGCCAGCCAGATCAAACGCATCCTGGACCGCGAACGCACCAAGTGGACCGTCGACGTCGCGACCTTCTCCGCCGCCGGCTTCAAGCCCGACGTGAAGGTCGACGAGGCCAAGGTGAAGGAAGCCTTCAACGCCAACATCGAAGACTATCGCCTCCCCGCCCGCGTGACCGTGACGGCCTACACCATCGCCTCGACCGCCGCCGACACCGCCCCGGTCACCGACGACGAGATCATCAACATGGGCTACAACCAGGCCGAGAAGTTCAAGTTCGAGACCGGCAAGGTCAAGGAACAGGCCCTCGCCAAGCGCGCCGAACTCGAGAAGCTCGTCCGCGCCGAACGCGCCGTCACGAACCTCGCCGGTCAGCTCTCCGATGAGCTCGCCGAGAAGTTCCCGATCGATGAGACCAAGGCCGACAGCAAGGAATTCGCCGCCTGGATCAAGGCCAAGAACGCCAAGGTCACCACGATTCCCGCCTTCGATGTGACCGCCTCCCCGACCATCGCCGGCGTCCCCGACCAAGCCTTGCGCGACGCCGGCACGCTCACCGAAAAGGAATGGCGCACCGAAGTCTACCGCTCCGAAGCCGGCGCGACCTTCGTCCTCCTCAACCAGCGCACGCCCGACCGCCTGCCGACCTTCGAAGAAGCCAAGGCCAAGGCCGTCGAGGCGTGGAAGAAGTCGCAGTTCAACCGCCTCTTCGCCGAAGAAGCCAACCAGCTCGCCAAGGGCATCCAGGCCGACCTCGCCGCCGGCAAGACCTTCACCGACAGCGCCAAGGCCCGCAAGCTCACGCTGACCTCCCCTGAGGCCTTCTCCGTCTACGGCGTGCCGGAAGCCCTCAACGCCGCCAACGAGAACACCGGCCTGCTCATCGAAGCCGCCGGCGTCGGCAAGGTGACCTCCCCGATCCGCACCGCCAACGGCGATTACGTCTTCATCCGCCCGGCCAAGGCCGACCTCCCCAAGGACGCCACGACCGCCGAAGAGAGCCGCCTGTTCGCCCAGCGCATCTCCCAGCGCAACGCCTACTTCACCGGCATCGGCCTGGTCCAAGACATCGTCCCCCCGCCCGCCGAGGCCAAGTAAGGTCTCTCTCGAGACTAATCGAAGGACAGGCTTACCCCTGTCCTTTTTTGTGCCCTGAAGTCGCAGGCAAGCCCCTCCCTTCTTGCCCTACCCCCCTGACCCCCTTACGCCTTCCCCTTCAGGCCCGCCTGCCCTCAGGCCCTCCTCTGGTCCTCCGGCCCTCCAGCCCTCCATCCCTCTATTTCGCCCATGTCCCAGGTCCGCGTCCGCTTCGCCCCCAGCCCCACCGGCTTCTTCCACATCGGAAGCGCCCGTACGGCCCTGTTCAACTGGCTCTACGCCCGCCACACGGGCGGCAAGTTCATCCTCCGCATCGAGGACACGGACAAGGAGCGTAACTCCGACGCCTTCCTGAAGGTGATCTTCGACTCGATGCGCTGGCTCGGCATGGATTGGGACGAAGGCCCCGAGGTCGGCGGCGACTACGGTCCCTACTTCCAGTCGCAGCGCACCGAACTCTACAAGGCCAAGCTCCAGGAGCTCGCCGCCAAGGGCCGCGCCTACGAGAAGGACGGCGCCTGGTGGCTCCGCCTCGAAGGCGCCCGCTCCGCCGCCTACGACGAACACCTGAAGAAGGATTACGAGAAGGTCGACGCCGCCCCGATGGTGCTGCACGACATGGTCCGCGGCCAGGTCGCCCGCGTCGAAGACCGCGACTTCGTGATCTTCCGCTCCAACGGC
>JAURFU010000094.1 GCA_030834165.1 Verrucomicrobiota bacterium | reverse complement strand
GTTCGTCATCCTCTTGGTCGGACTGGCCCTGTCGTTCACGACCGACACCTTCCTCAGCGTCGCCAACCTCACCAACGTCGCCCGCCAGGTCTCCATCAACGGCATCCTCGCCGTCGGCGTGACCTTCGTCCTGCTCACCGCCGGCGTCGACCTCTCCTTGGGCTCGGTCGTGGCCTTGAGCGGCGTGGCCTGCGCCATGTTCGCCCATCCGGGAGAACATCCCGTCGTCGTGCCGATCCTCGTCGGCTTACTGACCGGCGCGGCCTGCGGTCTCATCAACGGCGTGCTGGTCACCCGCGGCGGCGTGGCTCCGTTCATCGTGACGCTCGGGATGATGACCATCGCCCGCGGGCTGGCGCTCATCCTCAGCGGAGGTCGGCCGGTCGCGAACATGTCCGAGTCGCTGACGAGCCTCGCCGGCGATGTCGGCGGTTTCCCCATCCCGGTCCTCTGCTTCGCCATCGTCTCGGCCCTGGCCTGGTTCTTCCTGCGGGACTTCCGTCTCGGCCGCCACCTCTACGCCGTCGGCGGCAATGAGAACGCCGCCCGGGCCGCGGGTATTTCGGTCGAACGCGTGAAGCTCTTCGCTTACGTCGTCTGCGGCCTCCTGACCGGCCTCGCCGGCGTCGTCCTCGCCGCGCGCATCACGACGGGCCAGCCTAACGCCGGTCAGGCCTACGAGCTGGACGCGATCGCCGCGGTGGTCATCGGCGGGACCAGCCTCTCCGGCGGCGTCGGCACGATCACCGGCACCCTGCTCGGCGTCCTGCTCATCGGGGTGATCAACAACGGCCTCGATTTGATGGGGGTTTCCTCGTATTACCAAGCGGTCATCAAGGGCGTCATCATCGTGGGTGCGGTTTGGCTCGACCGACGTCAGGCCCGTTCGTAAAAGTCGGACATGCGCCTCACCCCACGCTCCGCCGCCGCGGCCGTCCTGTCCGTCTGCGCCCTGTCCCTGACTTTCCTCTCCGGCTGCAAGAAGGCCGAACCTCGCAAGGAAGGCGAGGTCCTCATCGGCTTCTCCTCCCGAGATCTTTCCGCCGAATACACCGCCAAGCTCTCCGAGGCCATCGTGGCCTACGCCCAGACGAAGCCCGGCGTGAAGGTGGTGATGGTCGACGCCCAGTCCGACGTCCAGAAGCAGTTCAGCCAGGTCGAGAACTTCGTCGCGCAGAAGGTGGACGCGATCATCCTCAACCCCTGCGAGCTCGAAGCCAGCACCCCGGCCGTGGATTACGTCAAGAAGGCCGGCATCCCTCTCGTTCTTGTCAATCAGGTGACCAAGTCCCCCGGCGACAGCTACATCGGCTCCAATGATTTTGAGGCCGGCCGCATGGCCATGGAAGCCATCGCCCAGAAACTCAACGGCCAAGGCGGCGTGCTGATGCTCCACGGGATCATGGGCACCTCCGCCCAGCTCCAGCGCGAAGCCGGCGCCCGCGAGGTCTTCGCCAAGTATCCCGGCCTCAAGCTCGTCGACCACCAGACGGCCTCCTGGGATCGCGCCAAGGCGATGGCCCTCACCGAGAACTGGATCCAGGCCCACAAGGGCAAGTTCTCGGCGGTCTTCGCCCACAACGATGAGATGGCCATGGGCGCCCTGCTCGCGCTCGAACGCGCCGGCCTGAAGAAGGACGTCTATGTCATCGGCATCGATGCCATCGCCCAGGCGCTTTCCGCCGTGAAGGAAGGTCGTCTCGACGCCACGGTCTTCCAGGACGCGGTCGGTCAGGGCAAAGGCTCCGTCGACGCGGCCATCCAGCTCGCGAAGAAGCAACCCTGCGCGAAGGAGACCATGATCCCCTTCCAGCTCGTCACCCGCGAGAACGTCACCCAATTCCTCAAATAACATGAAAACCCTGCTCTCCCTCCTCACCTTCGGCCTCTTCGCCGCCAGCGCCATCCCGGCCCAGGCCGCGGATACCCGCATCTTCGAGATGCGCGTCTACTACGCCGCCGAAGGCAAGCTCGACGCGCTCCACGCTCGTTTCCGCGATCACACGACCGCCTTGTTCACCAAGCATGGCATGACCAACCTCGGTTATTT
Source organism: Verrucomicrobiota bacterium (assembly GCA_030834165.1). Classification (GTDB taxonomy): domain Bacteria; phylum Verrucomicrobiota; class Verrucomicrobiia; order Opitutales; family UBA953; genus UBA953. The sequence continues at coordinate 1,245 of JAURFU010000094.1, read as the reverse complement.
CGTCCCGACCGGCGAGAACCCCGAGCGTAAGCTGGTCTACTTCCTCGCCTACCCCGACAAGGCCGCCCGCGACGCTTCCTGGAAGGGCTTCATGAACGACCCGGCCTGGAAGAAGGCCTTCGCCGACTCGCATAAGGACGGCGTGCTGGTCGCCCGCGTGGAAAACGCCTTCCTCACCGCGACCGACTACTCCGCCCTCGCCGAAGCCAAGAATTACGGCGTCGGTGTCTTCGAACTCCGCACTTACACGACCGAAGCCGGCCGCCTTCCTAACCTGAACGCCCGCTTCCGCGACCACACCCTCAAGTTGTTCGAGAAGCATGGCATGACCAACGTGACCTACTGGAACCTCGCCGCCGACCAGAAGGGCGCCAAGAGCAAGCTCGTCCAGGACAACACCCTGATCTACCTGCTGACCCACAAGTCCGAAGAAGCCGCCAAGGCCAGCTTCGGCGCCTTCCGCGCCGACCCGGCTTGGATCGCCGCCAAGGAAGCCTCCGAGAAGAAGGCCGGCGGTTCGCTGACCATCAAGGACGGCGTGAAGTCCGAGTTCCTCAAGCCGACCGACTACTCGTTCGTCAAGTAAGGCTGACCTTCAGCCCTCCACGAAGCCCCTCTCCCGAGGGGCTTTTTTATGCCTGCATGAGGTAGGGACATCACCAGGTGATGTCCTAGATATAAGACACACCATTCGGTTCGACCTCTCCCAGCTTCTCTTCAACATTCCCTCATGGATTCCCCCCTGTCCTCCCGTCGTCGCTTCCTTTCCTCTTCGATCCTCGGACTAGGCGCCGTAGGCGCACTGACCAAGGCCTCGGCCGCCTCGGCCGATACGGGCAGGGTCACGGAGGCGGCCCGCGAATTGCCCGTCGACGACTGGGCGGATGTCATCGTCTGCGGCGCCGGACCCGCCGGCGTCACGGCCGCCATCTCCGCCGCCCGTGCCGGCGCGAAGGTGCGACTGCTTGAAACGCACGGTGCGCTCGGCGGCGTCTGGACCTCCTCGCTCCTCGGCTACCTGCTCGACTTCGACAAGCCTGGTTTCAACCAGGAACTCGTCCGTCGCCTGCGCGAACGGGATGCGATCAGAGGCCGTGGCGTGAACGACATCTCCTACCATCCCGAAGAGATGAAGCTCCTGCTCGAAGAGCTTTGCATGGCCAGCGGCATCAAGACCCACCTGCACACCCGCGTGGCCTCCGTGCTGAAGGACGGACGCAAGGTCGTCGGCGTGATCACCGAATC
>JAURFU010000093.1 GCA_030834165.1 Verrucomicrobiota bacterium | reverse complement strand
GGCCTCGCAGATCTCCGTGGCGCGGCGGGGGCCGATGCCATAGATGTAGCGGAGAGAGATCTCTACTTTCTTGTTGTTGGGAATGTCTACGCCGAGGATTCGAGGCATGGTGTCCGTGCTGTTTGGAAGGTGGGAAAGAGGTCGGAACTTGAAGGTTCTGGTGGGATTGGAAAGCAAAAAATGCGGTTTAAACGAGGGTGAGGATTTCAGGGCCGTTTTCGGTCACCAGGACGGTGTGCTCGAAGTGAGCCGAGACCTTGCCATCAGCCGTCCGGGCGGTCCACCCGTCGGAGGCCATGACGATCTTGTGGGTGCCGAGATTGACCATCGGTTCAATGGCTAAAGCCATGCCAGGCAACAGTTTAGGTCCAGTTCCTGCCTTGCCGTAATTTGGGATCTGGGGTTCTTCGTGCATTTTACGTCCGACGCCGTGTCCGACGAAGTCCCGGACGATGCCATACCCCCCCGGGGTCAAGGCCTCCTGGACGGCGGCGGAAATGTCCCCCACCCTGTTCCCGGCCCGGGCGGCGGCTATGCCCGCTTGGAGCGCCTTCTCGGTGTCGGCACAGAGCTGACGAGCCCGAGGGTCGACCGCGCCGACCAGGATGGTGCGGGCGTTGTCACCGATGAAGCCGTCGCGGCGGACCACCACGTCGAGCGAGACCAGGTCGCCGTCGCGGACGATCCGGTCGGCCGAACCGATGCCATGGACGATTTCTTCGTTGAGGGAGATGCAGACGTAGCCGGGGTAGCTGAGCCGACCGACGACGTAACCATGGCAGGCGCTCTCGCAACCGTGACGGGCCATGAGGCCGCGGGCGGCCGCGTCGAGGCCGGCGGTCGAGATGCCGGGGACGACGAGCGTCGAGAGGTCGTGCAGGACGCGGGCCGCGGCGGCGCACGCCGCCCGCATGCGACTCACGTCTTCGGCCGACTTCAAATCGATCATCCCGTGATGGACTTACCCGGCGAAGGAGCCGAAGTGGTTCAGGGCCCAGGCGACGACGCCGAGGACGAACAGGAACAGACAGGTCTTCTCGAGCGAACCAAGGGCCGAGCTTTCGCCTTCGGAACGCAGCGAGGCGGCGGGGACGGGCACGGCGCCGATGCGTCCCTTCTTGAGGAAGCCTTCGTAGTTGCGCTGCAGGAGGTAGGTCTCGATCTGACGCATGGTGTCGAGCATGACGCCCACGGTGATCAGGCCGCCGGTGCCGCCCAGGAAACTCGCCAGGCGCATCGGGAAGCCGAGCTGGACGATGAAGAGGTCCGGCATCAGCGCGATGACGAGCAGGAAGACGGAGCCGGCCAGCGTCAGACGGGTCATCACGAAATCCAGGAACTGGGCGGTGTGCTCGCCGGGGCGGACGCCGAGGATGTAGCCGTTGTTCTTCTTCAGGTCGTCGGCGATCTGCACCGGACGGAACATGATGGAGATCCAGAAGTAGCTGAAGCCGAAGATGAGGACCGAATACAGCGTGTAGTAGAAGCCGTTGTTGCGGGAGAAGAAGTCGGCCCAGTCACGGAGGAAGGCGAGGGTCGGGAAATAGGTGCTCAGCGGGTTGAGCAGCATGGGCGGGAAGCTCATGATGGCGCCGGCGAAGATGACCGGCATCACGCCCGCGTAATTGACCTTGAGGGGGAGGTAATTGGTCTGGGCCCCGTACATCTTGCGGCCGACCATGCGCTGCGCGTACTGGATCGGGATTTTGCGGACGGCCTGGTTGATGGCGACCATCGCCGCGGTGACGACGACGAAGAGGAGGACCATGCCCGCGGCCTTCTCCCACCCGTGGGAGTTGGCGGCGGCGGCGCCGACCTTGCCGCCGAAGGTCATGTCGACGAAGGAGGAGAGCGCGCCGGGGATGTCGGCGAGGATGCCGACGGTGATGAGGACGGAGGTGCCGTTGCCGATGCCTCGCTGGGTGATCTGCTCGCCGAGCCAGAGCATGACGATCGCGCCGGAGGTGAGGAGGCAGACGCCGAGGCAGACGAAGAGCGTCTTGCTCTGCATCACGACGATCGTGCCGGTGAAATTGCCGAGGCCGAGCGCCTGGCCGACCTGCTGCGGATTGCAGAAGGCTCCGAGGAGGAGCGCGGACTGGACCACCGCGATGAGGATCGTCAGGTAACGGGAATACTGGGCGACCTTCTGACGGCCGATCTCGCCCTCCTGTTGCAGGCGGGCGATGGACGGGACGACGGCCGACATCAGCTGCATGATGATGGACGCGCTGATGTACGGCATGATGCCCAGCGAGAAGACCGCGCCCTTGAGGAGCGCGCCACCCGTGAACATGTTGTACATCGCGACCACTCCGCCGGCCGACTTGTCAGCCATGGAGTGGTAATAGTCCATGATGTCCTTCGGGTCGATGCCCGGCAACGGGATGTTCGCGCCGATGCGGGCGACGAAGAGCAACGCGACGGTGGAGAGCAGACGGGCCCTGAGCTCAGGGATCCTCCAGCAGTTGGCGAAGGCCGAGAACATCAAGGTCAGGGCGAGCCGAGGCTCACTCGGCGGAGGCCGTCTTCTTGACCTCGATCAGGACGGCCTTGCCGCCGGCCTTCTCGATCTTGGCCTTGGCTTCCTTGGAGAAGCGGTGGGCCTTGACCGTGACGGCGCGCGTGAGGTCGCCGGTGCCGAGGACCTTGAGGAGAGGAGCGGCCTTGCGGAGGACGCCGGCGGCCACGAGTTCCTCGAGGCCGAAGGTCTTGCCTTCGAGTTCCTGGAAGTCACGGACGTTGAGCACGGCGTAGTCCACGCGGTTGACGTTCTTGAAGCCGCGATGAGGCAGGCGACGGTAGAGCGGCATCTGACCGCCTTCGAAGCCAGGTCGGTGACCGCCGCCGGAGCGGGCCTTCATGCCCTTGTGACCACGGCCGGAAGTCTTGCCGTGACCGGTGCCGCGGCCGCGGCCGAGGATCTTATGGCGATGGGTGGAGCCCTTGATGTTGGGCAGAGAGTCGAGTTTCATGTCTTTGTTTACCGCTTAGGCGCGGAGGGCCTTGATTTGTTCGAGGGTGCGGAGCTTGGAGAGACCGTCCAAGGTGGCCTTCACGATCGCTTGCGGGTTGTTGGAACCCATGGACTTCGAGAGGACGTCCTTGTAACCGGCGACTTCCAGGACGGCGCGGACGCCGCCGCCGGCGATCAGGCCGGTACCGGGGGCAGCCGGACGGAGCATCACGACGCCGCCGTCGGCGTGTCCGATGACTTCGTGCGGAATGGTGTTGCCGCGGAGATTGACGCGGACGAGGGCGCGGTGGGCGCGGTCGGTGCCCTTGCGGATCGCATCGGGAACTTCCTTGGCCTTGCCGTAACCCACGCCGACGCGGCCCTTGCCGTCACCCGCCACGACGAGCGCGGCGATGATGATTAGCCCGAACAGCGCCAGCCAGTCATGCGCG
>JAURFU010000092.1 GCA_030834165.1 Verrucomicrobiota bacterium | reverse complement strand
TGATGATCTTGGAGTAGTGCTCGCGCGAGGTGTCGAGGTTGTGGTTATACACGTCGCAACCGGCCTGCTTGAGGCGGGCAGCCTGCTGTTCGCTGACCATGCCGAGCGTGCAGCAGACTTCGAGGCCGAGCTCCTTCACGCCGGAGACGGTGTTCAGGACGCTGTCGAACTGCTTGCCATCGTTCACGCGGCGCCAGGCGGCGCCCATGCAGAAGCGGGTCGCGCCGCCGGCTTTAGCCTTACGGGCGTCGGCGAGGATGGCCTGCGTCTCCATGAGGGCTTCGCTCTCGAGGCCGGTCTGGTTGTGGATGGACTGCGGGCAATAGGCGCAGTCTTCGGGGCAGGCGCCGGTCTTGATCGACTTGAGCGTGCAGAGCTGCACGCCGGCCGGATCCTGATTGGCCTGGTGGACTTGCTGAGCCTTGAAGATCAGCGTGTTGAGCGGCAGGTCGTAGAGCGCTCGGGCTTCGGTGAGGTTTGGCATTGGTTTAGAGTATGGAGTCTAGAGTATCGAGTATCGGGGAAAGGTAGGGGCAGCACCGCGTGCTGCCCTAGTCTGCTTTGAGCTTTGGCAGGACTTCATCCATCGCGAGGCGGACGGCGCGGACGAGGTGCTTCACTTCGTCGGCTTGGATGGAGATCGGCGGGACGAACAGGATCGAATCGCCGAGCGGGCGGATGATGAGTCCGTGACGGCGAGCCGCCAAGGCGACTTGGAAGCCCGCGCGAGTGTCGGTCGGCCAGCGATCGGCGGAGGCCGGCTTGAATTCAACGGAACCGGTGAGCCCGAGCTGACGGAACGTGCGCACGTGAGCGTGCCCTTCAAAGGCGGCCTGCATCTCACGGCCAAGCAGCGTGGCGCGTTCGGCGACCTGCCCCGAGGCCAGCATGGGCTTCAGCTTGCGCAGCGACGCGCGGGCGACGGCGCAGGCGAGCGGGTTGCCCGAGAAGGTGTGCCCGTGGAAGAAGGTCTTCCCTTCAGAGAACTTACCGAGGAACGCGGCGTAGATTTGTTCGGAGGTCAGTGTCGCGGCCAGCGGCAGGTAACCGGCAGCGAGGCCCTTCGCGAGGCAGAGGAAGTCCGGCACGACGCCTTCGCGCTCCGCAGCCGTCAGGGTGCCGAGGCGACCAAAGCCGGTGAAGACTTCGTCGAGGATGAGGTGGACGCCATGCTGGCGGCACAGGGCGGCGACGGCCTTCACGAAGCCCGCGGGCTGCTGGACCATGCCGGCGGCGCCTTGGACGACGGGCTCGAGGATGACACAGGCCGTCGTGGCGGCATCGCGCTCCAGCATGGCCTTCAGCGTGGCGAGCGACGCCGAGGCGTCGGAACGGGCGACCTGACCGGCGCATTCGGCATGGACCGGCGCGGGGAAAGTCTGAGCGGCGAAGAGCCACGGATTGAAGCGACGATGGAACTCGGAGCGTTCGCCGACGGCCATCGTGCCGAAGGTGTCGCCATGGTAGGCGCCTTCCATCGAGATGACCCCGCGCTTGGCCTCCTGGCCGACGAGCTGCCAATACTGGAACGAGAGCTTGAGGGCGGCCTCGATGGCGTTGCTGCCGTTGTCCGTATAGAAGCAACGCGGCAGGGCACCACCCGTCAGTCCGGCGAGATCTTCGGCGAGCCCGGTGGCGACCGGGTGGTTCAGGCCAAGGAGCGTCACGTGAGCGACCTGCTCGAGCTGCTCGCGCAAGGCGCGGTTCAGGTCCGGGTCGTTGTGGCCGTGGACGTTCGTCCAGACCGAGGCGTTGCCGTCGAGGTAACGCTTCCCTTCCCCGTCGATCAGCCAGTTGCCCTCTCCGCGGACCAGATGGAGGCGCGGGTTGTCCTGATACTCCCGCATCTGGGTAAACGGATGCCACCCGAAGCGCCGGTCGGCGGCATCGAGGGCGTCCGTGGCGGACGAAGCGGCTGCGGTGGCAGTCGGCACACCCCTGTCCTAGGGCTCTCCCCGCCTATTGTTAAGCCCGAAGTAGGGGGAGGTTTACAATGGCCGTGACCCTGATTGGAAGCGGTTAGCGGCAAGCGGCTGGAAGATTGCCTCGAGGCAGGGTCGGCACGCAGTGCTGACCTAGGTTTCTCTTGTGGTAGGGCTGACCACCCTTGATCAGCCGCGGTTGAGCGAGGACGCTCAACCCTACCTGGATACAGCTCACCCAATCGAGTCCTCCGCCGTCATCCGGCGGATTGATAAAAATGATATGACTTATCCTCCCGGGCTCAAAAAAGGCGCCGGGGTCCGGCGCCTGATTCGTCGCTAAGCCTGACGGCTTATTCGAAGTCGTAGATCTTGACCGAATCCCAGTAGGCCTTGCAGTCGGCGATGAACGCCTGGTGGATCGGGTCGATCTGGTAGGCGTCGTGGTCGGCGTGGTTCCTGAAGACGAAGAACTCGGCGAAGTCGTAGGAGGTGTCGATGATCGGGCGGACGGCGTGCTTGCTCGGGACGCCGACGTAGCCGCTGTGGATGCTCTTGATGGCGAGGAGGCCGCGGAGCTTGGTCTCGAATTCCGAGCGCTGGGCCGCGGTGAGGTCCTTTTTCAGGTAGAAGAAGACGACGTGGTGGAACATAGGACGGCTAGGCTTGGCCAAGTCCCGTCCGAAGGAAACAGCAAAGTGCGCCGGCCAAAGGCGTCCTTGCCTCAGGACCGCCTCGGAACACGCTGGCGGCCTTGTCATGCAGTCCCTCGTCGCCCTCTTCCCGGAAGTCACGCCCGCCCAGTGGGAGCAGCTGACCGCCATGGCCGCGCTCCACCGCGAATGGAACGAGAAGATCAACCTGGTCTCGCGCAAGGACATCGAGAACCTCGAACGCCACCACTACGCGCCGTGCGTCGCGGCGGTGAAGTTCCTCAAGCTCATGGACGGCTGCCGCGTCATGGACGTCGGCACCGGCGGCGGCTTCCCGGGACTCATCCTCGCCGTCCTCTACCCGAAGGCCCGCTTCACGCTCGTCGACTCGGTCGGCAAGAAGATCACCGTGGTCTCCGACATCGCCGAGCGCCTTGGCCTCAAGAACGTCGACGTCAAGAACGCCCGCGCCGAGACGATGAACCACGAGCACGACTTCGTGACCGGCCGCGCCGTGGCGGACCTCCGCACCTTCGTCCACAACACCCGCCAGCTCCTCTGCAAGGGCCAGAAGCACTCCCTGCCCAACGGCATCCTCTACTGGCAGGGCGGCGACCCCGCCGAGGAGGCCGCGAAGTCCAACCTGAACCCCGTGTTCAGCTGCGAACTCCGCCCCCTGCTCTGGGACGACGAGAAATTCGAGGGCAAGCGCATCGTCCTCTACCGCAGCCAGGACCTCCTCCGCTGCAAGAAGCCCGACCTGCCGGGCGCATGACACATTAGGCCCTCCCCGTGCCTTGACCCTTGGACGGCAACCCGCACGTTCAAGGGCGATGTCCCGTCAGCGACTCCCATTGAATCCGGCCGGCGAGCGCCTTGAGGCCCTGCTGCGCCAACGCATCGTCTACCTCGACGGCGCGATGGGCACCATGATCCAGCAGCTCAGGCTGCAGGAAGCCGACTACCGCGGCGAACGCTTCAAGGACCACCCCGGCCA
>JAURFU010000091.1 GCA_030834165.1 Verrucomicrobiota bacterium | reverse complement strand
GCCGCTCGCGCCCAAGGCCTACGTGCTCACCCGCGGCGAATACGATAAACCGGACCTCTCCAAACCCTGCGAGCCCGGCGTGCCGACGCGCGTCTTCCCCTGGGATGAGTCCCTGCCCAAGAACCGACTTGGCCTTGCCCGCTGGCTGACGGACCCGCGTCACCCGCTGACCTCCCGCGTGGTCATCAATCGCCTCTGGGCTCAGGTCTTCGGCTCCGGACTCGTCGCCACCAGCGAGAACCTCGGCCTGCAGGGCGACCTGCCGACGCATCCCGAACTGCTCGACACTCTCGCCGTCGATTTCGTCCGCAGCGGCTGGAATACGAAGGCGATGCTGCGTCGCTTCGTCCTGAGCAGCACCTTCCGTCAGATCTCGACCCCGACCGCCGAGGCCCGCGAAAAAGATCCGCCGAACAAATACCTCGCCCGCGGACCCGTCCTCCGCCTGACCGCCGAGATGGTCCGTGACCAGGCGTTGCTGGCCTCCGGCAAACTGGTCGAAAAGATCGGCGGCGAAAGCGTCCAGGAATCCGCCAACCGCCGCAGTCTCTATACTTATCGTAAGCGCACCGCGCCGCCGGACAACATGCTGATCTTCGACGCAGGATCGCGCGAAGTCTGTCAGCCCAAGCGCCTCAATACGAACACCCCGCTGCAAGCCTTGGTGCTGCTGAACAACCCGGGCTTCGTCGAGGCCGCGAAGAGCCTGGCCACGAAGGTCAGCCAAGCCACGGGCGATCCTGCCGCTCAGATCGTCGCGGCCTTCCGCGCCGTCTGCACCCGCGAGCCTCGTCCGGCCGAACTCGCCGCGCTGAAGGAACTCTACGCCACTCAGAAGGCCAACCCGCCGCAGTTCGCTCCTGTTCCCCCGCCCCCGCCCAAGCCTCTGCCCGTCGCGAAGCCGGAGGCCAAGGCGAAGAAGAAGGCCGCTCCTGCGCCGGCGCCGGCTCCGACCCTGCCGAAGATTCCGGCCGATCCCGCGCTGGCCGCCCTCACCCTCGTCTGCTCCACCATCTTCGCGAGCGACGCCGCCGTCACTTCCCGCTGATCATGCATCCTCCCAAGCCTTCCTACGATCAGTTGATGGGTCATACCCGCCGGCACTTCCTCGGTGCCTCCGCCCTCGGCCTCGGCGCCTTGGCCATGCGCGGCATCATGGGCGACGCCCATGCGGCGACCCTGCCGAAGGGCATGCACTTCCCGGCCAAGGCGAAGCGCGTCATCTACCTCTTCCAGGCCGGCGGGCCTTCGCAGTTCGAGACCCTCGACCCCAAGCCGTTGCTGCGGGAAAAACATACCCAGCCCCTCCCGGACTCCGTCCGCCAAGGCCAGCGTCTCACGGGCATGAGCGGCTACCAAGCGACCCTGCCGCTCGCCGGCTCGTTCGTCGGTTTCAAGCCATACGGCCAGAGCGGCGTCGAATACAGCGACCTCCTCAGCCACACCGGCGAAGTCGCCGACGACCTCTGCGTCATCCGCACGATGCACACGGAGGCGATCAATCACGACCCCGCCATCACGTTCTTCTGCTCCGGCAACCAGGTCGCCGGGCGGCCTTCCATGGGCGCCTGGGCGTCCTACGGACTCGGGAGCATGAACGAGAACCTGCCGGCGTTCATCGTGCTGGTCTCGCAGGACGCCGCCAAGGACCAGCCGCTCTACTCCCGCCTCTGGGGATCCGGCTTCCTGCCCTCCGAACACCAAGGCGTCCAGTTCAAGGCCGGCAAGGAACCGGTGCTCTTCCTGACCAACCCCGAAGGCGTCTCGCCGCACGCCCGTCGCGGCATGCTCGACGCCCTCGGCAAGCTCAACGCCGATCAGCGCGCCGCCGAACTCGACCCCGAGGTGGACGCCCGCCTTGCCCAGGCCGAGATGGCCTACCGCATGCAGACCAGCGTGCCCGAAGTCGCCGACCTCTCGAAGGAATCCCCTGCGACGCTCGCGATGTATGGCGAGAGCGTGAAGACCCCCGGTTCCTTCGCCGCGAACTGCCTGCAGGCCCGCCGGCTCATCGAGAAGGGCGTGCGCTTCGTGCAGCTCTTCCATCAAGGCTGGGACCAGCACGGCGGCCTGCCCGGCGGCATCAAGCGCCAGTGCCAGCAGACCGACCAGGCCTCGGCGGCGCTCATCAAGGACCTGAAGCAGCGCGGCCTGCTCGAAGACACGCTCGTCATCTGGGGAGGTGAATTCGGCCGGACCGCCTATAGCCAAGGGAAGATCACCAAGGACAGCTACGGTCGGGACCACCATCCGCGTTGCTTCAGCCTCTGGATGGCCGGCGGCGGCGTCAAAGGCGGCCATGTCCACGGACAGACCGACGAGTTCGGGTACAACATCGTGAAGGACCCGGTACACGTCCATGACCTCCACGCCACCATGCAACACCTTCTGGGCGTCGACCATGAGCGCCAGACCTTCAAGTTCCAGGGCCGCTACTACCGGCTCACTGACGTCGCCGGACACGTGGTCAAAGCGGTGATTGCCTAAGCATCCCGGCTGCCTCACTAGTTTCGGCGATGTCTTCGCCGACACCCGCCTCCGCCGTCGCCTCGCGCTCGTTCCGGTTCTATCTGGCATCGATCGTGCTCGGGACGTTGGCCATCCAGATCCAGAACGTCGCGCTGGCCTGGCAGGTCTTCCGGCTGACCAAGGATGATGGCGACAACGCCGCCCTCGCGCTCGGTGCGATCGGCCTAGCCGAGGTGGTTCCGTTCGTCAGCGCTGTGCTCTTCGCCGGCCACGTGGCCGACACCCATAACCGCCGCCGGATCGCCTTAGGCGCGCTGACGGCGATGTTCACGCTGGGCCTCTTCCTGTTCCTGCCGGAGTTCCTTTCCGCCCGCTGGACCAAGCTGACCGTGATCTACGGCGTGATAATCCTCGGCGGCCTGGCCCGCAGTTTCCTGACGACGGCCCGGCAGGCGCTGATCGCCGAGATCCTGACCCGCGACCTGATTCCTGGCGGTGTCCGCTGGCGTAACACCTTGTTCGAGCTCGCCTGCGTCATCGGTCCCGGCCTCGCGGGTCTCATGGTCTGGCTCGGCGAGCGCAGCGGTCTGGCGCACGCGGAGAACGTCGCCTACGCGGCGATGAGCCTGTGCTTCGCGGCCTCCCTTGCCTTGACCTACGTGCTGCGGCCGACGCAGAGCCTGCAGACCCGGCAGCCGGAACCGATCTTCGTCAGCCTTCGTCAAGGCATCGACTTCATGCTGAGCCAGCGCGTGATGCTCGGGGCGTTCACGATGGACCTCTTCGCGGTGCTCCTCGGCGGGGCCGTGGCCCTCCTGCCGATCTTCGCGGACATGCTCCAAGTCGGCGCTTTCGGCTTCGGAATCCTCCGCGCGGCGGCGTCCGTCGGCGCGGTGCTGATGTCTCTTTACCTCATCGTCCGCCCGCCGCTGAATCGCGCCGGCCCGACGCTCTATGGTTCCTTCGCCGTCTTCGGTCTCAGCACCATCGGCTTCGCGCTGTCGATTTCTTTGGCGGATTTCCTCGGACTCGGCCTGACCGCAGCTTTCGTCTTCTCCACCCTCTTCCTCCTCGTGGCCGGAGCCGCCGACGCGGTGAACGTGATCATCCGTCAGACGATCCTCCAGACGAGCGTCCCTCCGGCGATGATGGGGCGGGTCTCGGCCGTGACGGCCGTCTTCATCGGTTGCTCCAACGA
>JAURFU010000090.1 GCA_030834165.1 Verrucomicrobiota bacterium | reverse complement strand
GGCAGGCGTGACGCCGCGTTCCCCTGTGACCAGGGGAGAGTCGAACGCATGCAGGCGCACGCGGTATTTCAGGCACCACGGGTATAGGGTTCTGCCCAGTAAGGTAAACGGAGCAGGGTCGACCTGACTATTGAGGAAGCGTCTATCCACTCCCCCTAGCCTACGCCCCTTGCGGGGGTGTCAATTAGTAGGTGATGAGCTCGTACGACTCAGCCGTGATGGACACGCTGACGAAACCTTTTGAACTGCCACGGTCGTCGACCTTTGTCACCGTTCCCGAGAAGCTGACCGAAGCCGCGCCGCCAGGGTAGGCCGAGGCGGTCTTCGCGGTGAAGGTAAGGGTCGCGCCGAGCTGCGGGACGCTGGTGGCCTTGGCCACGCCCTCGACGGTGATCTCGGAGCGGCGGTCGTCGTAACGAGCCGTCACCGTGTTGCCTTCTTCGTCAACGACCGTGCCGGTGTTGTTGAAGCCGGAGCTCACGGAGTAGCTTTGCACATAAAGTGAAGCCAGTTGGCCGGGGCCAATTCCATAGAGGCAGACAACGCCGTCATTTACTTCGCTCATCTTACTCCTGCTTTAATTGGCAACCTCTCAGGCGGGAGGGAGCACAGTCAGGATGTCGAACGAGAAGGACGTCGCCCAGGAGCGCTCGTCTACCCCTTCGTCTTCCGAGCGGTAGGTCACGTCGTAACAGGTCGCGTCCCCCGAGGCCACGAAGGCGGCCTGAATAGACCCCACGTCCCGCATGTTGCCGGCGACGGCGGCGCAGCGCTCGCGGTGCACGGCCAAGGTCGTGTCGTCGGCGTTGGAAAAGAGGGTGATGCGGACGGAGCAATCGTAGTTGCCAAGGCCTTCGGGGAGGTCGGCAGGAGCCCGGGCAGAGTCGCACAGGACGACGGCCTTGGGCAAGGTCTGCGTGACGGCGCTGTCCCCCGTCAGGATCTGCACGCCGGCGAGGCCGGACTGGGCGGAGAGGTAGGTCGCGAGGGTCGCCTCGACGACGTGGCGGATGGAACGTGTGGACATGGTTATTTCTTGTTAAACTTGTTGATGGGTTTGCGCATTCGATAGCGAACCATGCCGGGCATCTGCTTGACGCGGTTGCCGTAGACCAGGCCGAGGGTGCCTGCTTCGTCGGCGATGCCGTTAATGTTGCCGATGGTGTTGGTCACGGAGACTTCTGCGGTCGCGTCAGTGAAAGAGGTCTTATTGTTCCCAGCCACGCTGGAATGCAAGGTGATCCATGAGGCCTTGCGCAGCTCGGCACCAGGCTCGCCCTGCTGGCCGTTGTTATCCTTCGGCATCGGAAGACCGAACATGGCCTTGGCCCAGCCTGACTTGACGGCGCCGACCATCTGCTGGCGGCGTAGAATGTATTCTTCAAGCTCGGTCTTGTCCTGCACGAGTAGCTTTGCGGAGACGGCCTTCTGGCCTTTCTTCATGCGTCCGCCGAAACGACCTTTGACCTGGTCGTGGATTGGGCGGAGGTTACGGACGAACCCCTGTGTCCCGTATTCGCTCTTAACTGGGTTCGCCCTGTTAAGGTAGTTCTTCGCCTTGGCGAAGGCCCGCTGCTTATCCGAGTCCGCCGCGATCTTCGAGAGGATGTTCTTGTCTCCTAGCATACCCGACAAAGCGCTGCCGTCGGTCAGGCGCGAGAAGGTGCCGAAGTCGCCGGTCTTGACAGCGAAGGCGATCTGGTTGACCAGGTTGCCCGTGACGCCGCGCTGGGAGGAGTCGTTAGCGGCCACGAAAATCTTGTGGATGTCGCCCTCGACAGCCTTCAGGCCGGCACGCTTGGCGGCAGGGCTCAGCCCGTTCCCTCCGCCCTTAGGCAGGGGAGGGGTGAACTTGGCCGCATCCTGACAGGCCAGCATGGCCTGCTCGAGGACGGCGTCGCGCATGGTGATCTTCATGCCAGCTGCGAACTGGCGGCAGGCCTCCACGAACTCCGCGAGGGACTTCGGCTCGATGGAGACCTTGGCCGGCATTACTGGTTGTCGTCGATGACGACGAGAGTGACCCATGCCGACCCAGGCTTGTAGGTCTGGGTCGTGATGCGGACGTTCTTCCCGCCGGCCACGATCTTCTTGCCCTGGGCGAGGGAGGGGATGACGGAACCGCCGCTGATGATGGCCGTGGAAGCCCCCGTAGACCCATCTGGAAGGCTCCAGGAGGCCGTTGCAGCGGGGAGACGGACGTTGTACTGGGTTCGCTCCATGTAGCCCCCAGCCTCGAGCACCGTCTGCACGGCAGGGTCGGAGATGAGGCAGGCGAATGTAATCGCCCCCGAGTTGGCCGAACCGGCCACAGCAAAATCGGCGCACATCTCCTTAGCGTCGGGCAGGAACTCAGCGTACAAACTCATAACCCTGCGGAGATTGGCAAAGGGCACAAAAAAAGACCCCCGTTTCCGGGGGCCTTGCTTTGCCGTTGTCAGACCGCTTAGGCGGCGGTGACGTAACGGACGGCGCTCGTGCCGCGGCCCTTATTGGCGCCGACGAGGATCTGAGCGATGCAGCGGATGTTGCCCGTCTCGGCCTGACCGACGAGCACCTGGACGGAGAGACCCGACTCGGCGGTGGCGACGCTGGCGCTGAAGCCGGCGATTTCGGCCATCGGAACGCCGGTGGCGACGAGGAGGGCGTCAGGGCCCATCGCGATGCCAGCGAGGTTTTCGATGTTCGGGATCTGGTTCCACTGGTAGATGTCCATGCCGGCGACCTGGCCGACGTTGCCGGTGGTCACGACGGTGTTGGCGCTCGGGTTGAGGGAGCCGTAGATCTTGGCGTCGTTGCGGAGGCTCTTCAGGTAGCCGTTGTTCACGAGGAACGAGCGGGGCTGGCCGGCCTTGGCGGCGTCGAGGAGGAACTGGGCCTGGGTCACGTCGTCGTAGCCGAAGTTGGCTTCGGTGACGATCTCTTCGGTGGCGAAGTTGGCGGTCGTGAAGACGGAGCCGATTTCTTCCCAGGTCTTGTCGACGATGGCCTGAGCAGCGGTCTTAGCGTAGGCGTTGATCAGGTACTGCATGCCGTACTCCTGGATGTCGAGGGGGGAGAACTCGTCGACATACTTGAAGTGCTTGAGGGTGACCGAGGAGGAGGTCATCGTTGCGCCGTCCACGTCGGACAGGTTGTTCGAGACCTTATTGTATTCCGACGCGACGCCGGCGCCCATCACGGGCACGAAGACGGTCTTGCCAGCGCGACCGACGGAGGCCGAGAGGTTGACCGAGACGTTGTTCAGGATCGGGAGCTTGCCGGCGACGGTCTGGACGATGTAGTCAGACAGGATAGCCGGAGCGGTAGGGAGGACAGTAGCCATAGTATTATGTTATTGGGTGAGGGTTAGAGGGAAATGAGAGCGGCCTTGTGCGCGTTGAAGAACGCGATGCGGGCCTGACCAGCGGGGAGGGCGAGATAAGCGGCCTTGATGTCGGCGTTGCTCATCTTGACGGGCGAGTCGCCCTTCGGAAGTTCGACGGGCTCGGTGCCGAAGGAGGCGACGATCTTCGCGGCTTCCTTCGAGGCGCTGGCCTTGCCGGCTTCGAGCTCTTCGACCTTGGCCTTCAGCTCAGAGGCTTCCTTCGCGGAGGCTTCCAGGGCGGCGGTAAGTTCGGCGAGTTTCGCATCCTTGGCAGCGGCCTCGACCTTGAGGGCTTCGGCTTCCGAGGAAGCGCCGACGGTGAGCTTCTCCACGGTGGCGCGGAGGTCGTCGCGTTCGGCGGTCAGGCCGGCGAGCGAGGCCGCGGCCTTAACGAGCTGTTCTTCGATGGTCATCTTAATCTTGCGGGAATTGGCAACCTTGGCCTCGGGAGCGACCTCCTCCTCGACCTCGTCTTCGACCTCTTCCTCCTCGACGACCTCAGGCACGGCGGCCGGATCCATGACCTCGACGCCAAGGGCGGCGACGGCTTCGCGGGAGTCGGCGCGGTTGTCGATGAACAGGT
>JAURFU010000008.1 GCA_030834165.1 Verrucomicrobiota bacterium | reverse complement strand
AGACGGTGTGGAGCTTGTGCTCGTCGACGTTCTTCTTGGTCTCCAGGAAGTCGGGACCGCTGGGAAGCTTGGCGCGGAGCCAGTCGGGTTTGCGGGCGGACTCGAGCATGGAGGGGGCAACATTGCCTTCTTCCGGCGATTTTCAACCTAACAAAGAAGAAGGGGTGCTTTCCTCCCGGAAAGCACCCCTTTTGCTATGCTGCAATCTCCCGGTTCTGAAACGGTTCCAGGCCGGGGAATGGTTCGGTCTCAGGAAGGCCGGGCGGTCCGAAGACCACCCGGCTCAGGTCCTTAGAAGACGGCCTTGATCGCGGCGCCGAAGAACAGCTGGTCTTCGTCGGAGCCGAGTCCGATGTTGGCCGTGTTGGTTTCGGTGCGACCGGCGCCGGAGATGTTGTAGGCGACGTAGGGCGTGAGGGTGGCGGTCTTGGAGAGCGCGATCGGGAGCGAGGCGGTCAGGGCGACGTGGGTCCAGACGCTTTCGGTGCCGACGTTGTAGCCGCCGAGGTCGAAGGCGGTGTAGTAGCCTCCGATGCTGTAGCCGGCCGCGGCCTTCAGGACGAGCGACGTGGAGTCGGTCAGGGCGAAGGTCTTGTCCACGGCGAGCTCAGCGTAGCTGGCGTCGATGTACAGATCGTAGGCGTAGGTGGCGGTGACGTTCACCGGGCCGACGGTCTTGGCGGCGCTCACGAAGAACTCCGAGGCGAAGGTCTGGCCGGCACCGTTGCCCGCGTAGCCGTCGAAGAAGAAGAAGTACGTGTAGCCGGCGGTCAGCGTGGCGAAGCCGGCGTCGTAGGCGAGGGAGGCGCCGAGGTCGAGTTCCTGGTAAGAGGAGCGGCGATCGTTGCTCGAGGTGTAGTAGGCCAGCGCGTTGAGCGTGGTCGTGTCGGACAGCTTCTTGGAAGCGCCGAGGTTGTACGAGGCGTTCTGGTTGGAGAACCAGAGGCCGCGGTAGTAGTACTCGCTGTCGTAGCCGGCCGTCAGGTCGAGGGCGACCGGATTGGCGGCGGCGGTCTGGGCAAGACCGGTCGCGGCGAGGAGGGTGGTGAGGGTGAGGGCGGTGATGTGCTTCATGGCGACACCCCTAATGCTTACCCCGTGCCAAACTCCGGAAGCGTGCCATTGGCACGAGAAATTGACCGAAAGAGGTCGTTTTTCGGCAAGCCACCCGATTTTTGCTCTTTTTTAGGCTCAGATTACTGTATGAAACTATCCTCAGGCCGACCGATAGACGGCGATGTGCGCTTTGGCGGCCTTGGCCCAACTGAAATCCTGTTTCATGGCCTGCTTGCGGAGCGCTTTGAAGGCCTTCGGTTGAGCGAAAAGGTCGAGCGCCCGCTCAAGGGCCCAGGCGATGCCGTCATGATCGGCGTGTTCGAAGACGATGCCGGTGCCGTCCTTCTTGCCGTCCCAGCCGCGGACGGTGTCCGCGAGCCCGCCGGTGGCGCGCACGATCGGCAGCGTGCCGTAGGCCATCGAATACATCTGGTTAAGGCCGCAGGGTTCGAACCGGCTCGGCATGAGGAAGAAGTCGCTGCCGGCTTCGATGCGGTGCGAGAGTCCGTTGTCGTAGCCGATGCGCACGGCGCAAAGGCGCGGGAAGTCCGCCGCGAGACGGCGATACTCGTTCTCGAGCGCGGCGTCGCCGCTCCCGAGCAGCACGAAGCGCAGCTTCTGTTCGCGCAGGAAGCGGGGCAGCACGCCGACGGCGAGGTCGAGTCCCTTCTGGTCCCAGAGACGCGAGATCACGCCGACGAGCGGCAGTTCGTCGTCCGTCGGCAGCCCGAGTTCGCGCAGCAGCGCGGTCTTGCACCCGGCCTTGCCCGCGGGCTTGGCCGCCGAGAACGGCTTGGCGATGTGCTTGTCGGTGGCGGGATCCCATTCGTCGCGGTCGACGCCGTTGAGGATGCCGCTGAGCGCGCCGGCGCGCCGGCGGACGACTTCGTCGAGGCCGTAGCCGAACGCGGGCGTGAGGATCTCCTGCGCGTAGGTCGGGCTGACGGTGATGACCTTGCCGGCGTGGAGGATGCCGCCTTTGAGGAAGTTGACGCCGCCGAGGCATTCCAGCTCCTGCGGGCTCCAGAGGAACTCGGGCAGCCCGAGGTAGGCCATGAGGCGGCGCGGGTGCAGGCCCTGGTGCTGGAGGTTGTGGATGGAGATCGCCGTGCGCGCGCCGCCGAGGGCGGTGTGCTTCAGCGTGGTGTTGAGCAGCACGGGGACGAGCCCCGCGGTCCAGTCGTGGCAGTGGACGACGTCCGGGAGCCAGCTCGTCGCGAGGCAGGCGTCGAGGCCGGCCCGTCCGAAGAAGGCCGCGCGCTCGCCGGCGTCCTCACGCGCCGGGTAGATCTCCCGTGCGCCGTAGAAATCCTCGTGTTCGACGAACCAGGCGTCGAAGCCCGACGAGACCGTGAGCGTGCGCACGCGGCAGGCCGCGCGGCGAGGGTCGCCGCCGACGCCGACCTTGAGGGCTTCGATGAGCGTGCCCATGTGCTCGCGTCCCGGCACGGAGCCATAGAGCGGCGTGACGGCGCGCACCTCGTGGCCGAGCGCGGCCAAGGCCTTGCCGAGCGCGACGGTGGCGTCGCCGAGACCGCCGGCCTTGGACCAAGGCGCGAGTTCAGGGGTCACGAAAAGGATCTTCATGCTTCGGAAGGAGGAGTCTGGGCCCGGCCGAGCCGGTTGAGCAGCGGCACGAAGGCCACGAGCAGGAGCAGGGCCGCGACCATGGCGAGGTTGCCCGCGAGGTCGTGGACGGAGCCGAGGGAGGAGAAGCCGGGCTGGCCGTGCTCGATGCCCGCGAGGTCGCGGTCGAGCGACTTGGAGCCATGTTCCAGCGCGTGGAAGGTGAGGAAGGCGTTGCGCCCGATGTTCAGGAGGATCGCCGTGAAGCCGGCCAGGGCGATCAGCGAGACGCGTCGCAGCAGCGCGCCGGGGAACCCTCCCTCGAGGAAGACGGAGCCGAGGAAGGCGCCCGCGAACACGCACGCCGAAAGCGAACGGATGCCCGAGCAGGCTTCCGCCACGCCCACGGCGTCGCCGTTCGGGAAGACGATGGTGTTGCCGCTGACGCGGATCTCGTGGCCGTTGGCGCGCAGGAGGCCGGAGACGATCTCGGTGACGTTCGTCAGGAGCGCGCCCTTGATCTGGTTGTCGACGAGGTAGAGGAAGGGGCCGGAGATGAGCCAGACGCCGGCGGGGAAGACGAGCAGGCCGACCGCGCGCCAGCGCGTGGCGGCGGTCGCCGAGGTGTCCTGCGGTCCGCGGGCGGAGAGGTAGCCGAAGGAGAGCGCCGCGCCGGTGAACCCGAAGGCGATCGCCAGGGTCGGGCCGACGCCGGTGCCGAAGATCGCGCGCGCCGCCGCGCCGAGTCCGAAGCAGGCCACCGCGAGGAAGGCGAGCGTCTGGGCTCCGAGCAGGGCGAAACGGGAGGCCGGGGCGGAGACGTGGGAGCGCTCGCCGGTCAGCAGCGCGCGCAGTTCGTCCCAGCGGTCCCAGAGCACATACGCCGAGAAGGCCGGCACGAGGTAGCCGAAGCCGTAATCATCCTTGGTGCTCCAGATGGCCCATTGGTCCCAGGTCGCGAAGGCGGCCATGCCGATCAGCATCAGGCCGAGCCCGCGCGTCGTACCGTCGAGCGCGCCCGGCGTCGTGGCCTGTGCGTCCGCGGACATCAGAACCGGGGCACCGCGGCCAGCAGCGTCTTCGTGTAGGCTTCCTTGGGGTCGCCGAGGATCTGCGCGGGCGTGCCTTGCTCGACGATCCTGCCCTTGGACATCACGAGGATGTGGTCGCTGACGTGTTCGACGACGGCGAGGTCGTGCGCGATGAAGAGATAGGTGAGGCCGAACTGTTCCTGCAGGTCCTGCAGCAGGTTCACGACTTCGGCCTGGACGGAGACGTCGAGGGCCGAGACCGGCTCGTCGCAGATGATGAGCTCAGGCTGCACGGCGAGCGCGCGGGCGATGCCGATGCGCTGGCGCTGGCCGCCGGAGAATTCATGCGGGTGGCGGCGGAGGTGTTCGGCCGGGAGCTGGACGCTGCGCAGGAGCTCGGCGCAACGGGCTTCGCGGTCGGCGCGCGTCATCGACGGGAAGTGGATCTCGAGCGGCTCCGAGAGGATGCTGAGGACGTCGGCGCGCGGGTTGAGCGAGTTATACGGGTCCTGGAAGATCATCTGGATCTTCTTGCGCCAGGGCAGGAAGGCGGCGTTCGCGAGCGTGCCGATGTCCTGGCCTTGGTAGCGGATGGCGCCCGCGGTGCGCGGCGCGAGCTTCACGATGGCGCGGCCGGTCGTCGTCTTACCCGAGCCGGATTCGCCGACGAGCCCGACGGTCCTGCCCTTGGGCACGACGAACGAGATGTCGTCCACGGCCTTCTTCGGGGCGGCCTTCTGGAAGAACCAGGCGGCGCGGCCGGGGTAGTGGACGGAGAGTCCGCTGATTTCGAGCAGGTTGTCGCTCATCGGGAGACCTTGAGTTCCTCGGAAAGGGTGGTGAGGCGTCGGCGGCGTTGGCCGAGGCGCGGGATGCAGGCGATCAGCGCCTTGGTGTACGGGTGGGTCTGCTCGCGCATGACCTGGGCGACGGGACCGCTCTCGACGATGCGGCCCTTCCACATGACCTGCACCTTGTCGGCGAAGTTCGCGACGATGCCGAAGTTATGCGTGATCAGGATGATGCTCATCCCGCGCTCGCGGCGGAGGCGGGCGAGCAGGTCCATGATCTCCTTCTGGATGGTGACGTCGAGCGCGGTGGTCGGCTCGTCGGCCACGAGGATCTTCGGGTCGCAGGCCAGGGCCATGGCGATCATCGCGCGCTGCTGCATGCCGCCCGAGAGTTCGTGGGGGTATTGGTCCGCGACGCGTGCGGGGTCGTTGATATGGACCTCCGCGAGGGCGCGGATGACTTCGGCCCTGATGTCCTTGATCTCCGGACGATGGAGCGCGATGGCTTCGCCGATCTGGAAGCCGATCGTGTAGACCGGATTCAAGGAACTACCGGGTTCCTGGAAGATATAGGCGATGGATCCGCCGCGGACCTTGGCGAGCTGGTCCTCGGGCAAGGTCAGGAGCTCGACCCCGGCCAGACGCACGGAGCCGCCGAGCGCGCAACCGGGGGCAGGCGGAAGGAGGCGGGTCAGGGCCAGGGCGGTGACGGACTTGCCGGAACCGGATTCGCCGACCACCGCCAGGACCTCGCCGGC
Source organism: Verrucomicrobiota bacterium (assembly GCA_030834165.1). Lineage (GTDB taxonomy): Bacteria > Verrucomicrobiota > Verrucomicrobiia > Opitutales > UBA953 > UBA953. The sequence continues at coordinate 43,649 of JAURFU010000008.1, read as the reverse complement.
GGCCAGCTCGTAGCTCACCCCTTGGGCGGCGACGGTCTCCCGGTCACCGTTGCGGAAGGTGACACTGAGGTCCTGGACTCTCAGGAGGGGCTCGGCGGACATGGGCTTCAACATAGGTCGGGCAGGGACGAAGGGGAAGGAAGAACGAAGTTCATTCGGCGCGCCAGCGGTCTTCGACGACGGTCTTCGGGGCGCCGCGCACCTTGCCTTCGCGGAAATCCTTGAGATCGGTTTCGCGTTGGGCCGGGTCGAGCCAGAAAAGCCCGTGCTGACCCGGGTCCTCGGCGGCGCGGACGTCGAAGCCTTCGGGGAACTTCACCCAGCCCCAGTGCGCGATGCGGTAGCCCGGCACCTTGAAGCCGGGGATGAAGTCCGCCAGGTCATGGATGCGGCGCTGCATCGCGAAGGAGAGGCGGACCATCTCGTCCTCCTCAGTGGCGTCGCGGAAACGGTCGATCAGCTTGGACAGCTCCGGGTCGTCGACGCCGGTGATGTTGTTCGTCTGGCGCTTCGGCACCTTGCGTCCGTCGGCGAGCACTTCGACCGCGTTCTCGGAATGATGCGACTCCCAGAGCTGAGGGAGGCGGCTCGAGACGGACCAGGCCCAGAAGACGATGTCATGGTTCTTCTCCATGACCTTGCGATACATCGTGGTGTGCTCGAGCGTCTCGGGGCGCAGTTCGACGCCGCAACGGCGCGCCGACTCCACGAGGGTGGCCAGGTATTTGCGCCGGTCGGAAGTGTCGAAGGTGAGGCGGAAGGAGAGACGCTCGCCGGCGGCATTGGTGAGGATGCCGTCCGGTCCCTCCCGCGTGAAGCCGGCCTTGGCGAAGGCGGCACGGGCCAGTTCCGGCGAGTAGCGGCGGACGCGGATGGAGGGGTCGGTGAACTTGCCCAGGCCTTCGCTGAACTGCTGCAGGCGCTCGTAGTCGCCGCGGTAGAATCCGTCGATGACCCTCTGGAAGTCGGTGGCGTGCTGCAGGCCGACGCGCACGTTGAGGTCGGACAGCATCGGCCGCTGCGTGTTGAGGTAGAGTCCGTAAGGCGGGCGGGGGATGTCGTTGAAGAACTGGGCCTTGGTGAGGTAGCCGAGCTGGTAGGCCTTCTTCTCGTTGGTGCCATACCAGTAGCGCGGCATCATGATCGGCATGAAGTCGATCTCGCCGGCCAGCATCGAGTTGTAGGCGCTGTCGATGTCGCGGATCACCCCGTAATGGATGGCGTCAGGGTTGAACCGGTGACGGTAATATTTACGACGGTCGCCCCACCAATCGGTCATGCGGGTCAGCGTGAGGGACTTCTCGCGGACGAAGTCCTCGGGTTTGACGTAATACGGGCCGGTGGTCGGCTGGAAGCGGTCGTTGTAGGCCTTCTCGTAATTCGGGCCGAAGTCCTTGAAGAACTGGCGGGGCGTCGGCCGGAGGCCGCCGAGCAGCTCCAGCTGGTAGGGGCGCTTGCGCGGCGCCTTGATGGCGATCGTGTGGTCGTCGAACTTCGTGATGCCGCCCCACTCGCGGGTGTAGTGGTCGGCATACCAGTCGGCCTTCGCCCAAGGAGAGCGGTGGAAGTAGAACGTGAAGAAGAAGTCGTCGGCCGTGATCGGCTGTCCGTCCGTGAACTTCGCGTTCGGGTCGAGGCGGAAGTAGGCCGTCATACCGTCGGCGGACATCGCCCAGCTCGTCGCCAGCGCGGGGATGGTCTCGTCGGTGTTCGGATGGCCCGCGAGCAGGCCGAAGTCGTTGTTGTCGTAAAGCTCCCCGCGGAAGCCGTTGTTGGCGTTCGGCCCCACGCGTCGCAGCGTCGGCGGCGTCGAGGCCATGAACTGACGCAGCACGCCGCCGCGGACCGCGCGCGGATCGGCGAATTCCTTCTGCTCGGAGCCGTCCTTCCAGACGAGGTCCTTGGGGAGGTCGGCCGGCTGGGCGAAGCGGAAGAAGTCCGGGTGCGCTTCGTAAAAGGCCTTGGCCTTGGGGTCCTGATACGTCTCGGCGCGGACAAGGCCGACGAGGCAGAGGAGGGCGAGGAGGAATCTCATCGTTGCTGGCGGCGGAGGTCGAAGGCGTCCTGTAGCGCCTCGCCGATGAAGTTGATCATGACCATGGTGCCGACGAGGCAGCCGAGCGTGGGGCCGAGGATCCACCAGGCGTGCCAGTTCTCCTTGGCTTGGTGGAGCAGGTCGCCCCACGAGGGTTCGGTGGGCGGCAGGCCGAAGCCGAGGTAGTCGAGCGCGGAGAGCGAGAACACCAAACCGTGCAGGCTGAAGGGCAGCGTGGTGAGGATCACCGTCGCGCAGTTCGGCAGGATGTGGCTCCAGATGATGCGGACGTGGCCGGCGCCGAGGGCGCGCGAGGCGGTCACGAAGTCGCGGGCGGAGACCTGATAGGCCGCGGCTCGCAGCTGCTGGGCGAGGCCGATCCACGAGAAGGCCACGAGGATCAGGATGAGGATGGCGAGCGAGGGCTCCAGCAGGCTCGCGAGGAAGATGATGGCGTAGAGGAAGGGGATGTTGGACCAGATTTCCATCACCCGCTGCAGGACGAGGTCGAACCAGCCGCCGAAGTAGCCCATCGCGGCGCCGAGCGCGAGCCCGACGCCGTAGACGCAGGGGAGGAAGATGAGGGCGGCGAGGAGCAGCAGGCGGAAGCCGCCGAAGAGGCGCGCGACGATATCGTGCCCGGATTCATCGGTGCCGAGCCAGTGCCCGTCCAGCCCGGGCGGGCAAGGCGACGGGATCAGGGTGCGCAGGCCTTCGCCGGGCTGCCAGTCGGTGCGGTCCGTGGCGGGCACGCGGCGCACGAGCTGGCCGTCGACGAATTTCGCGCGGGCGAGGCCGACGCCGTCGGCGAACAGGCGCGCGTCGCCGGAGGGCCGGCCGTTGATGATGGTCCAGGTCTGCCGGCGGGTGCCGTCGGCGTTGAGCGTGAAGATGCGCCCTTCGGCGATGACGCCGCGAGGGTCCTGCCAGCGTCCCTCGGCGTCGCGCGATACCTCCGGCATGACTTCGCAGACTTCGTCGGGGGCGAACGGTATCGGCGGCATGATGAGCCAGCCACGTCCGTCGCGCTTCAACTCTTCGGCGAGGAGCCGGTAGTTCGGCTCGCCTTCGATCTTCAGGCCGAGCTCACGTCCTGAGACATAGCCGGCGAAGACGGGGAAGCGCGTGACGCCGTCGACCTTGAGGACGAGGGGACGGTTACCCACGAGCAGCGGTCCGAGCAGCGCGAGCACCGACAGGGCCAGCAGTCCGAGCAAGGACCACCAGCCGGCGCGATGGCGTCGGAAGCGCGCGAAGCGCTGCAGGGTGATGGGGTCGAGCAGGCTCATGCGGATTTGTCGAACCGGATGCGCGGGTCGACGGCGGCGACGCAGAGGTCGGAGACGATGTTGCCGATGAGCATCGCCAGGCTGGAGAGGGTGAGGAGCCCGAGGAAGACGGGGAAGTTGCGGTGCGTGAGCGCGTCGTAACCGAGCAGGCCGAGCCCGGGGATGTTGAAGGTGACCTCGATGAGGAACGAGCCCGTGAGGAAGAAGCCGAGGTTGCCGCCGAAGGTCGCCGCGAGCGGGATGAGCGCGTTGCGGAGCGCGTGGACATAGACGATGCGACCGTGGCTGAGGCCTTTCGCCTTGGCGGTGCGGACGTAGTCGGCCGCGAGATTGTCCAATAGTCCGTTACGCGTGAACAGCGTCAGCGCCGTGAACGCACCGACCATCTCGCAAGCCAGCGGGACGATGGTATGATGCAGGCGACCGCCCCAGGTCAGGGAATCCCAGTCGAAGCCCTTCGTGGGGAACCAGCCGAGCTGGAAGCACAGGAACTGCAGGGCCGCGACGGCGAGGATGAAGCCCGGGATCGAGTAGAGGATGAAGAGCACCTGCGAGGAGCCGCGGTCGAACCATCCGTCGCGCTTCAGGGCTTTGGCCACGCCGAGCGGGATCGAGATGCCGTAGGCGAGGAGCAGCGACCAGGCGCCGAACCAGGCCGAGATCGGCAGGCGGGCTTTGATCTCATCCCAGACCGGACGGTCGCTCGTCGTCGAATCGCCTAGCTCACCTTGCAGCAGGCCGGCGTAGGCGCGTCGGTAGACGAGCACGCGGGTAGCCTTGTCGGGGTCATCCGGCAGGGGCGCGGCTTCGGCGCGCCAGTCAGGGTGGATTTTCTTGGCGTCGGCGGGGGCGACCGCGAAGCCGTCCTTGTCGGACCGGACGACGAGTTTCAGCGTCGCGCCTTCGATTTGGTCGTCGGCGACGTCCGCTTCTCCCTTGCCGTCCTTGTCGAGACGGATGGTCACCCAGTCCGCGGGACCGGGCAGGGCGCCCAGCCAGATGGCGTAAGCTTGGAGCAGAGGGCGGTCGAAGCCATAGCGACGGCGCAGGTTGTCCATCTCCTCGGGAGAGGCCGGGCCGCTCGGACGGGCCGCGGAGGTCTGCTTGCGGTTCTCGGCCTGCTGACGTTCGGCCATGGCCTGCTCGATCGGACCTCCGGGGACGAAACGGGTGAAGCAGAACGCGACGAAGGTGATGCCCACGAAAGTCAGTGGGACTAGCAGCAACCGTCTGAGGACGTAGTCGCGCATCGCGGGTCTCCATAGGGCATGCAGGGCGGGGAAGGGGTCAACCCGAAAGGACTCGGCTTGCACCCGTCCGTCCGCTCGGCAAGTTGGGCATGTGCCTCTGCTTTACTCGCTCGCGTGGTTCCTGCTGATGATCGTCCTGGCGGTCGTCGCGGTCGGATGCCTGCTCTTCGTGGTCTTCCTGCTGGCCTTCGCCTGGCGGGCGCCCCGCCGCCATCGGTCGATGTCGCTCGGCTATTGTGCCGTCCAGACCGGCTGCTGGCTCTTCGTGAAGTGTTTCTATCGGGTCCGGCTCAAGGGCATCGAGAACCTGCCGGACCAAGGCGGCGTCCTGCTCATCGCCAACCATGTGGCCTACGTCGACGTCATGATCGTCGGGGTGCTTTCGCCGCGTCCGGTCCGCTTCCTTTCCTGGGAAGGTTTCGAGCGTCAGCGGATCATGCGTTTCCTGACCCGCACGATGGGCACGATTCCGGTGGCTGAAGCCAAGGCCAAGGACGCCATCCAGAAGTCGGCCGACGCCCTCAAGGCCGGGGAGGTCGTGTGCATTTTCCCTGAGGGCAGCCTCACCCGCAACGGCGGCATCCTGCCTTTGCGCAAAGGCTATGAGCTGATCGCCCGGCGGGCCGATTGCCCGATCCTGCCCTTGGCCATCGATGGCATGTGGGGTTCGTTGTTCAGCTTCAGCGGCGGTAAGTTCTTCTGGAAGATGCCGAAGCATTTCCCGCGTCCGGTCAGCGTGGTCGTCGGTCAGGCTTATCCGGCGTCAGAGCACGCCAGGACCCGCCTGCGCCTCCTCGAACTAGCTTCGGAAGCTTTCGCGATGCGCGCCTCCTTGGGCGGCCATCTCGGACGCGAGGTCGCCGAGGGCTTGGCGAAGAAGGACGGGGCGGTCGCCTTGGTCGACCGGACTTCCGCGCGACGCGAGTTCGGCGGCGCCACCTTGCTGGCGCTCTCCTGGGCTTTCGCCGGTGAACTGAAGCGACGCACGAACGCCAAGCGCGTCGCGATCGTGCTGCCCCCGGGCGTCGCGGCGGCGGTGGCCAACCTCGGCTGTCTTCTCGCGGACAAGGTCCCGGTGAACCTCAACTTCTCGCTCGGCCGTGACCAGGCGCTCTCGTGCCTGCAGCGAGCCGAGGTCGAACTCGTCGTGACCGCGGGCGCTTTCCGCAGCAAGCTCGCGGAGAAGTCGCCCGACTTCCCATGGGGTGATCGCGTCCTCGACGTCGCCGATTTCCTGACCGCGCACCCGCGGGCCGACCTCGCCTGGCGCATCGCGTTGATCCGGGTCCTGCCGGCCTCGTGGACGTCCGCCTGCCTGGGTCTGCCGAAGCATGGCGGCGAAGCCGAGGCGGCGTTGCTCTTCACCAGCGGGAGTTCCGGACAGCCCAAGGGCGTGCGCCTCTCGCATCGCAACATCCTGGCCAACCTCCGTCAGATCGAGGACGCGGACATCCTGCCGGACTCCGCCGTGCTGCTGAGCAGCCTGCCGGTCTTCCATAGCTTCGGTTTCACCATCGGCCTGTGGTATTGCCTCTCGCGCGCACCGCGCCTCGTCACTTTGCCCTCGCCGCTCGACGCGGCCGCGGCGGTCAAGGCCATCAAGGACGAGAAGGTCTCCGTCGTCGTGGGCACGCCGACGTTCCTGCGCCCTTACCTCCGTCGCGGCACCGCGGCCGATTTCGCTTCGCTCGAATGGGCCGTCGTGGGCGCCGAGAAATGCCCCGCCGACCTCGTCGATGCTTTCGCCTCGCAGCTCGAGACCCCGATGCTCGAGGGCTACGGCATCACTGAGACGAGCCCCGTGCTCTCCGTCAACGTCCCCGACCGCGCCGATCCCGAGGCGCCTGGCGGCGTCTGGGTCGGCAACGTGCGCGGGTCCGTCGGCCGTCCCGTGGTCGGCGTCGCGGTGCGTTTCCTTGACCCGACGACCGGCGACGTGCTGCCGAGCGGGCAGGTGGGCCTCCTTGAGATCCGGGGCGCCAACGTCTTCATGGGTTACCTCGACGCCGAGCAGACCGCCAAGGCGATGACGCCCGATGGTTGGTATCGCACCGGTGACCTCGCCCGTCTCGACGACGACGGCTTCCTGCACTTGGCCGGACGCCTTTCCCGTTTCTCCAAGATCGGCGGCGAGATGGTCCCGCATGGCACCGTCGAGGAAGCCTTGCGCAAGGTCATGGGCCTCACGGATGCCGTCGAGCTCAAGGTCGCGGTCGCGAGCACCGCGGATCCGCTCAAGGGCGAACAGCTCGTCGTGCTGCACACCGAGGACGTGGACGTCGAGGCGATCCGCGCGGCCTTGGCCGCCGAGGGCCTGGCCAATCTATGGATTCCCAAGATGTTCAAGAAGGTGCCGGGCATCCCGATTTTAGGCACGGGTAAGCTGGATTTGCACAAGTTGCGGGAGCTGGCACAGGGCTGACACGCTTTTGGCTCGCTTGTGGCTTAGGGTCGATTGTCCTAACCGACGATCATGCCTAAAAAGAAGAAGCCCGCGAAGAAGTCCGTCAAGGTGGTCAAGGTCCGCAAGCCGGCCGCTAAGCCCGCGTCCAAGTCCAAGGCGAAGGCTCCCGCCCAGGCCGTCTCCTCGCCGGTGGCCGCCTTTCGCGACGCCATCCTGCATCATCTGAAGAGCACGTTCGCCCGCGACCGCGTCACCGCCACCCGCAACGATTGGTGGTCGGCGACCTGCATGGCCGCCCGCGACCAGATGCTGGAGCGTTACATCGACACGCAGTCCCAGCACGCCAGCAAGAACGTCCGCCGAGTCTACTATCTCTCCCTCGAGTATCTCATGGGCCGCGTGCTCACGAACAACCTCGTGAACCTCGGGCTGCGCGACATCGCGACGAAGGCCCTGTCGGAACTCGGTCAGGATCTCGAGACCGTCGCCGACGAAGAAGCCGACATGGGCCTCGGCAACGGCGGCCTCGGCCGTCTCGCCGCCTGCTTCCTGGATTCCCTCGCGACGATGGACATCCCGGCCATCGGTTACGGCATCCATTACGAGTTCGGCCTCTTCCGCCAGACCTTCGTGCAGGGCCGTCAGGTCGAAGTCGCCGACAACTGGCTCGCCAACAACAATCCCTGGCTGATCCGTCGCCCGAACTTCCGTGTGAGCGTGCCGCTCTACGGCCGCGTCAAGCACAGCACCGACGACCGCGGCAACCATTCCGCCGAACTCGTCGAGACCCGCGACCTCCTCGGCGTGCCCTGGGATATCCCGATCGCCGGCTTCGCGGGCAGCAGCGTGAACTTCCTCCGCCTCTGGGAATCCAAGGCCGCGTCGGAGTTCGACTTCCGCGCCTTCGACCGTGGCGGCTATGTCGAGGCCGTCCGCGACCGTACCTCGAGCGAGACCGTCTCCAAGGTCCTCTACCCGAACGACAGCACCGAGAGCGGCAAGGAGCTCCGCCTCGTCCAGCAGATCTTCTTCGTCTCGTGTTCGCTGCAGGACATCCTGCGTCGTCACCGCCGACTGAACGCCGACTTCAGCACGCTGCCGGCCAAGGCCGCGGTGCAGCTTAACGACACCCACCCGGCGGTCGCCGTGGCGGAACTCATGCGCCTGCTGGTCGACGTCGAGCGCCTGACCTGGGAAGAAGCCTGGGCGCTCTGCACCCAGACCTTCAGCTACACCAACCACACCTTGCTGCCCGAGGCGCTCGAGACCTGGTCGGTACCGCTCTTCGAGAAGGTGCTCCCGCGCCATCTCGAGATCATCTACGAGATCAACCGCCGCCACCTCGAGGAGGTGGACCGCCGCTGGCCGGGAGACGACGCCCGCAAGGCCGAGCTTTCGATCATCCAGGAAGGCTTCCCGAAGCGCGTCCGCATGGCGCACCTCGCGGTCGTCGGTTCGCACCACGTCAACGGCGTGGCCGAACTGCACACGCGTCTCCTGCGCGCCCATCTCTTCCCGGGCTTCGACGAGCTCTGGAAGGGCAAGTTCGTCAACGTCACCAATGGCGTCACGCCGCGTCGCTGGGTCCGCGGCTGCAATCCGGAGCTCAGCGTCCTCTGCGATGAGGTCGCCGGTAAGGGCTGGGAATCCGACCTCGGACGTCTCCGCAAGCTCGACGCCGTCGCCGATCGTCCGGCCTTCCAAGAACGCTTCCTGGCCATCAAGCGCGCGAATAAGGTCCGCCTCGCCGCCCGCATCAAGGAGCTCGTCGACGTCGACGTCTCGCCCGACGCGCTCTTCGACGTGCAGATCAAGCGCCTGCACGAGTACAAGCGCCAGCACCTGAACCTGCTGCACATCCTGCACCTGTATCGCCGCATCCTGAACGAGCCGAACGGCAAGTTCACGCCGCGCGTCTGCGTCTTCGGCGCCAAGGCCGCCCCGGGTTACGCCCTGGCCAAGCACATCATCCACGCCATCAACCGCGTGGCCGCCGTCATCAATGCCGACGAGCGCGTGCGCGGCCTGCTCAAGGTCGTCTTCCTGCCGGACTACCGCGTCTCGCTCGCCGAGCGCATCATCCCGGCGGCCGACCTTTCCGAGCAGATCTCCACCGCGGGCAAGGAAGCCTCCGGCACGGGCAACATGAAGCTCGCCTTGAACGGCGCGGTCACGATCGGCACCCTCGACGGCGCCAACGTCGAGATCGCCGAGGAAGTCGGCGATCAGAACATCTTCATCTTCGGTCTCAAGGTCGAGGAGGTCCAGCAGCTCTGGGCTGACGGCTATGATCCGCAGGCGGTGCTCGCCGCCGATCCGGAACTGGCCTCGCTCCTCGACTGGCTCCGCTCCGAGACCTTCACGCCCGAACAGCCGGGCGCGCTCGCCCCGGTCGTCGATTCGCTCATGTCTGGCGGCGACCCTTACCTCGTGCTCGCGGACTTCCGCAGCTACGTCGACGCTCAGGAGAAGGCCTCCCAGGCCTTCCTTGACCGTCGCCGCTGGGCCGCCATGGCCATCCGTAACGTCGCCCGTTGCGCCAAGTTCTCGTCGGACCGCTCGATCGGCGACTACGCCAAGCTGATCTGGAAGACCAAATCCCTCCCGATTCCCCGCTAAGAAGGGATTGAGGTCGGTCGCCGGGACGCCCAAGATGAGCGGCCTTGCGACCCTGCGTCTCCATTCCTGTGCTGCTGACCCTCGCCGTCCTGACGGCGGAGGGGGCGCAGCGTCCGGCCGGTGGCATCAAGGCCGGCGTGGTCATCACCGCCGAAGGCGGACTCGAAGGCACGCAGGTCTACAAATACGATGCCGAGGGGAGGCCGTTGGACGGCACGCCGGCCAAGGCGCGCACCACCAATCCGCTTCCGCGTCCCGCGAACGGAGCCACCGCTGTCGCGCCTGCTCCGGCGCCGGCGGCTTCCGCGGCTCCGAAGGTGGATCAGACCATCCGCACGGCCGACGGTCGGACCGTCCCTTTCTCCATGCAGGGCGAAGGGACAGGGAAGGGCGTCGATGGAGCCGTCGACGTAAACGCCGGTCTCAAGCGAGCCTCCAAGGCCAGCGGACTGATGGAGCAGCGTTTCGAGGCGGGGACGGCCCCGATCGGCAAGGACCAGCTTTACGACCGCAACAACTTGGTGACCCTCGACACGTGGCACGGTCGCTACGACACCCTGGGCCGTAAGAAGGCCGACGTCGAACTGACCGACGGACTCGGCGCCGCGGTGCGTCCGAAGGACACCATCGAAGTGAAGTCCGTGGCCCGCACGAGTTCGACGGTCAACGGCGCCAAGGCCGAGATCCAAGCTTGGGAGGAACGCATGGGCGTGGTCTCCGACGACCGCTACGTCGGCGTGAAGTCCGACTGGCAAGGCCGTCTCAATCCCGGGCCGAAGAGCATCGACCAGCTCTCGATGCAGGACATCAACCGCTACCAGTTCCGTCGGAATCGTTCGGACGAGCCGGGTCTCCCGGCCGTCAAACCCGGCTCGGAAGCGGTGCGGAACACGGGTGCCGCCAAGTAATCGGCGGGAAATGAGGCAATAACCCTGCGTTTTTGCCTCGCAGGTTAGGTCGGGGGATTTACTCCTAGACCCTTAACTTCATGAGCGACGCTCAGCCCAGGCCCGCCCCCGGCGGAATCAGTGACCTCGAGGTCAAAGATGGCCAGATCATCTTCGATTCCGTCTGGTCCGGACTGGAGCGCGAGTTCGGTCGCGAGAAGCTGTCCTTCCCGCGCGAGATCTTCTGGCTCAACGGCGCCCCGGGCGCCGGCAAGGGCACCAACACCGCGTTCATCCTCCAGTATCGCGATTACGCCGCCGACCCGATCGTGGTCAGCGACCTGCTCTCGAGCCCCGAGGCCAAGAAGCGCATCGACGCCGGCATGCTCGTCGGCGACCGCGAGGTCGTGGAGATCCTCTTCCGCAAGCTGCTCGAGTCGCAGTATGACAGCGGCGCGATCGTCGACGGCTTCCCGCGTTCGATGGTGCAGGTGGAGTGCCTCAAGCACCTCTTCGCCAAGCTCAACGACCTGCGCACCGAGTTCCGCGGCACGCCGCATGGCCCGCGTTTCCCGAAGCCGCACTTCCACATCCTCGTCCTGTTCGTCGACGAGAACGAGTCCGTCCGCCGTCAGCTGAAGCGCGGTCAGGAAGCGCTCGCCCAGAACGAGAAGGCCGCCCGCGAAGGCGGCCCGCTCGCCGAGGTCCGCAAGACCGACCTCACGGCCGAAGCCGCCCGCAACCGTTACCGCGTCTTCAAGGAGCGCACCTACGAGCCGCTGCAGTCGCTGCGCGACATCTTCCACTACCACTTCATCAACGCGCAGGGTTCGCTGCCGGAAGTCCAGGCCCGCATCATCAAGGAGCTCCAGTATCAGAGCTCCCTTGAGCTGTCGGAAGAGACGTATGACCTCATCTCGCCGATCCCGCTGGCCTCGCAGATCGTCCAGCACGCCCGCCAGGACCTCGTCCGTCGCCTCGACGACTACGCCGAGCGCAACGCCGAGGTATTCCGTCAGGTCATCGAGCTGATCCAGGGCAAGTTCCTGCCGATCATCCGCGCCCACGCCATCTCCGGGCAGGCCCACGTCAACATCGAGACCCCGGTCTTCGACGACCCGCTGGCCATCTCGATGTTCATCGACATCTTCTCCGAGCGCGGCTTCCACGCCGTGGTCGACCAGCACCGCATCGAGATCCCGGAGACCATCGTCGCCGGCACGGGCAAGGTGATCACGCGCGTCAAGAAGGTCTGGCGCGTGTCGATCCGCTTCGAAGGTTCCGAGATACGCCGGGGCGGCGCCTGAGCCTAGCGCGCGAGGGTCGGTTCGGCCTCGATCCGGTTCTCCGATCCCTCGCGGACGGAGAGACGCTCGGCGTGGCTGCGCTTGTCGGCCGGACGGTCGTCGCGCAGGAGGTTGCCGGTCACGAGGCTGCGACTGAGGCGGGTCAGGCGCAGGGCGTGCCCGTCGCTGTCGAAGATGCTGTTATCCGCGATCCGGAGACGGGCGCCGTCTTCGATGTCGACCGCGGCTTCCTTGCCATGGACGCCGACCACGACGTTCCCGGAGAAGGCGGAGTCCGCGACGCGGCGCAGTACGACGCCGTTCTTCTCGGCGAGGCCGTTGCCGTTGACGAGGTACCGCGGATTGCGGTCGAAATTGTTGCCGGTGACGACGATGTTCCGGCTGTCCTCGACGAGCAGGTCGTGCGTGAAGCCTTCCCAGAAGGTGTTGGCCGAGACGGTGACCCCGCGGGCTTGGCGGATCTCGAGGTTGACCTGCACGTCGCTGAAGACGTTGCCGACGATGGTCACGTGCCCCTCGCGCGTATGCTCGCGGCCTTCACGGCGGAGCAGGGAGGGGTCTTTGCCCGCCCCGAGGATGCGGATGTTGGCCGATCCCGGCGCCTTGTGGGTGTGCTGGATGGTGCAGCCGGTGACCGCGACCTCGGCGATCGAGCCTCCGGTCGAATCAAGGAGGATATTGGCCGAGGGCGGGCCGTTCTCGTCGTGGTTCGCCTCGATGTCGCAGGTGCCGACGTGCAGGTTGCGCACTTCTCCGCCCACGGCGACGATGCCGCCGCCGAGGTTGTAGCTGATGTGGCAGCCGGTGATGTTCGTCTGGTGGAGGTTGACGTTATCCAGGAAGAGCCCGACGCCGCGGTTGCGGTAGAGATGGCAGTCGGAGATGACGACGTTACGGTTGCGCACGGTGAGATGGATGGCGTGGCGGGCTTCCCGGATCGTCAGGCGGGAGAGGGTCAGCTGCATCGTGCCGGTCGCCTCGAGGCCGTCGGCTTCGGGGTGGGCGCCGACGATCTCGAGCCCTTGGACGACCGGGGTGCGCTGCGCCCAGGTCTCGGGTTTGAAGGATTTGGGCGCGGCGGTGCCGCCGTGCGTGCCGACGATCTTAAGGGCGGGACCCGGGCCGGCCATGATGAGCGTGGCCGTACCATCGGAGGACAGCCCGAAGGCGCCGAGCTTGGCGAGATCGACGGTGACCGTCTTCGTCAGGCGGTAGCGTCCCTTGGGAAGCATCACGCTGCCGCCGCCGTCGACGAGCTGCTGCAGGGCTGCGGTATCGTCCGCCAGCCCGTCGCCGATCAAGGGCGCGGCGGCCGCGGACCCGAGGCAGAGCCAGGTCCATAGGCAGGCGAAGAGGGCGCGGGTGGGGTTCATTTCTTGAGCAATTCGGCCATCGCCCGGCCCATGGCTTCACCTACCTCCATGTAGGTTTCAGCGTTGCCGTTGTAATGGCTGTTGCCGGATCCGCCCTTGGAGAGCGGGTGGGCATAGACCGTGGCGACATTTCCTTTGAACTCGGGGTGTTTCCCGGATTCGCCGTCGACCGCCAGCTGGGCCTCCAGGATTTTTCCTCCGTTACCGCCGGACCCTTTTACGGCCTCGCCTAAGGTGGCCAGTACGAACTTAGCGCGCGGAGCTTCGAAATCCTGCCGGAGCCTGCGGATGAAGCGGACAAGGTTGGCTTCGTATTCGGCCGCGTGGGCGGCGTTGCCGCCGTCTTTTTCGCCCTGCCAGAAGAAGAAACCCGCGACCTCGTACTGCCTCGCGCCCGGATAATGCTTCTTAAGGTCGGCGAGGATGCGCTTCGCGTTCGCGACGTCGTCGTCGTACTGCTTGCCGGCATACCAATCGATCGGTTTGCCTTTCTTGTCCACCCACGGAAGGGGCGGCGGCGTCTCCACGCCCTTGGCCGGATCGGCCGGCCAGGAATCAGGACGCTCCTTGTAAGCAGGGTATACCTTGCCGTCGTGCAAGGTCCGCGGGCTGCCGGGAGGCAGCAGGTCCCAGCCGAGGCTGCGATTGCCGATGCAGCTTTTGAGGAGCATCACCGGCGCCGAGATCGCGTCGCCGAGCGGGTGACCGATGCCGAGCTCAGGCCCGAGGTTCCGGCCGCCTGCCTTCAGCCATTCATCGTTGAAGACCTGCATGCCGCCGGCGCGGCCGACCATCACCCGCACGTAGCGGACGTCATCCCGGGCGGCCCAGGCGCCCGCGGCGTCGACGAGGTAGGGGTACTTCTTCTTCGCTTTGACGGCATGTTCGAGCGAGCCGTCAGGGCCCGTCACCTTGCCGAGTCCCACCATGTTCGATTGGCCGAGCAGGATGAAGACCTGGACCGGCTTGGTCAGGTCGGCCGGTTCGGCGCGGACGGACGCGGCGAAGGGGAGCAGGGCGAGGAAGCCGAATCGGAGCAGGGCTCTCATCGGGAGCCTTTCAGAAAGCCTTCGGCGCCCATCCATTCGCCGGCGGTCTTGGTCCAGCCGTCGACCGGGAACTTCGTCTGGCGCGTGCCGAAGCCGTGGCCGCCCTTGGAGTAGATGTGGATCTCGGCCGGGAGGTTCTGGCGCTTGTATTCGATGTAGAGCTTGGCGGCTTCGAGCGGGTTGGCGCCGTCGTTATGGGCCACGACGAAGAAGCAGGGCGGGGCATCGGCGGGCACGCTGAAGCCTTCGCGGAACTTGGTCTTATCTTCCTTCTCGAGGAAACCGCCGCCGTAGACGAAGATCGTGAAATCCGGGCCGCGCGGATCGTCGACGCCGGGCTTCTGTTCGTAAGTGCGGGGCGTGCGGTCCCAGGAGGCATGGCCGACGAGGTTGGCGCCGGCGGAGAAACCGATCACGCCGACGCGCTTCGGATCGATGTTCCATTCTTTGGCGTGCTTGCGGACGAGGCCGAGCGAGCGCTGCAGGTCCTGGACAGGATAGCCATAGGGCAGGGTCTCATCGGCCGTCGGGGTGCGGTAGCGAAGGAGGATGCCCGTGATGCCGATGCTATTGAGCCACTCGCAGACGCCGGTGCCTTCGTTCTTCGTCGACAGGAACCAATAGCCGCCGCCCGGGCAGACGATGACCGCGGCGCCGTTCGGATTGGCGGCCGGATAGATCGTGATCGAGGGCTCGTTGATGAACGTCTCGCGGCCGGGTTGGCTGCCCTTCGGTCCGATGCGATCGAGCACCGACTTCGAAGGCTCGACGCGCTTGCCCGGGACGCCTTCGGGCCAGAGGGGCAGGACGGTTTCGGCGGCGGAGACGGAAGTCGCCAAAGCCAGGAGGAGGAGCGTGAGGGGGCGCATCGGGGTGAGGCTAGGACAGCACACCCCGGCGATTGTGCCAAACAAAGAAGCGGCCGAGGGGCCGCTTCTTAAGACCGATATGGCGAGACGCCTCAGGCGATGGCCTTGACGTAGATCTCGTTGGCCTTCTTCCAGTCGACGACCTTCCAGAAGGCGTCCACGTAGTCGGGGCGGCGGTTCTGGTACTTGAGGTAGTAGGCGTGTTCCCAGACGTCGAGGGCGAGGACCGGGGTGCCGTTCACGTCGGCGACGCCCTTCATGAGGGGGCTGTCCTGGTTCGGCGTGGAGGTCACGGCGATGGACTTGTCGGCCTTGACGACGAGCCAGGCCCAGCCGGAGCCGAAGCGGGTGGTCGCGGCGGTCTTGAAGGCGGCCTTGAGGCCCTTCTCACCTTCGAGGCCACCGAAGGCCTTCTGGATGGCTTCGCCGAGGGCGCCGACGGGTTCGCCGCCGCCGTTCGGGGAGAGGATGTTCCAGAAGAAGGTGTGGTTGGCGTGGCCACCGGCGTTGTTGCGGACGGCGGTGCGGATGGACTCAGGGACCTTGGAGAGGTCGGCGATGAGTTCGTTGACGTCGGCCGGAGCAGCGAAGCCGGCTTCCTTGGCGAGGGCGGCGTTCAGGTTGGTGACGTAAGCGTTGTGGTGCTTGCCGTGGTGGATCTCCATCGTCGCCTGGTCGATGTGCGGCTCGAGGGCGGCGTGAGGATAGGGCAGGGGGGCGAGGGTGTAGCTCATGGTTTTGGTGGAAGAGGTTTGGGCGGAAAGGGAGGAGGCGCCGAGCGCGGCCGCGGCGAGGGAGGCTTTGCCGATGAAATCGCGTCGGTGCATGGGGTGAGAGTATGGAGTATAGAGTTTGGAGTATAGGATTATATTCCAACCGACAGGGAAAGAGGTTGCGGAAAGCCTGCGGGGGTCAAGCCGAGGCGGACGAATCGCGGCCTCGCTTCATGTTGAAATAGGCCTGCAGGATCTCGCGGCAGGGGCCTTCGAGCACGCCGGAGGTGACTTGGACGCGGTGGTTGAGCTTGGGCAGGCTGTGGAGTTCGACCGCGCCGCCCATGCAGCCCATCTTGGGGTCGCCCCAGGCGTAGACCACGCGGTTGAGCCGGCTCATGATCGTGGCGCCGGAGCACATCGGGCAGGGCTCCTTGGTGACGTAAAGGTTACATTCGTTGAGACGCCAGTCGCCGATCTTCTTGGCGGCTTGCGTGATCGCCAGCATCTCGGCGTGGGCGGTCGGGTCGTTGGCGCGTTCGACCTCGTTGTGGGCGGCCGCGATGATCTCGCCGCCACGCTCGATGATCGCCCCGATCGGGACCTCGTCGATCCGCCAGGCGTCTACCGCCAGGTTGAAGGCCAAGGCCATGTAGAAGGCGTCGTCCCGGTTCAGCTGGGACGGGCGCATCTTCTCGAACGGGCAGATCAGCCCGGGGCGGGGGGTCGAGAGGTCGCCTTCCATGGGGGCAGGATTACCTAAGAGGGTCCCATGGCAAGAGGGGAGGCAGGCCCTCGTTAAGGGTGATTGACTCCCTTGATGGTTAGGGATGCACTGCCCCCCACTAAGGCATGGCTGAAGAACCCGTTATCGAACTCGAAGGCAAAATCCTGCAGGTGCTTCCTGGCACCATGTTCCGGATTGAGCTCCCCAACAAGCACGTGGTGCTGGGACGCATCTCCGGCCGCCTCCGCAAGAACTTCATCCGCATCAACCCGGGTGACCGCGTGAAGGTCGAGATGACCCCTTCGGACCTCACCACCGCCCGCATCATCTTCCGACTGCGAGATACCGCGCCCCGTCCGGCGATGCCGCCGCCCAAGCGCCGTTACTAAGCCTCCTGAAGACCCGGTTATGCCGGGTTTTTTATTGCCGAGGAGAAGGACTTAATTCACTCATGTTTACCTAACAACCCTCGATTAACCATGGCCATCTACAACAGCGTCCTCGATACCATCGGTCACACCCCGCTCGTGCGCCTGAACAAGGTCACCGAAGGCCTGCACGCCGAAGTCCTCGTGAAGCTCGAATTCTTCAACCCGCTCTCGAGCGTCAAGGACCGCATCGGTCGCGCGATGGTCGACGCCGCCGAGCGCGACGGCCGCCTGAAGCCGGGTGGCACCATCGTCGAGCCGACCTCCGGCAACACTGGCATCGCCCTCGCCTTCGTCGCCGCCGCCCGCGGTTACCGCTGCATCCTCACGATGCCTGAGACGATGTCCGTCGAGCGTCGCGTCCTCCTCCGCCTTCTCGGCGCTGAGATCGTCCTGACCCCCGGCGCGAAGGGCATGCGCGGCGCCATCGAGCGCGCCACGCAGCTGCGCGACGAGATCGGCGCGAACGCCTTCATGCCGATGCAGTTCGACAACCCGGCCAACCCGGAAGTGCATCGCCGCACCACCGCCGTCGAGATCTGGGAAGACACCGAAGGCAAGGTCGACGCCATCGTCGCTGGCGTCGGCACGGGCGGCACCATCACCGGCGTCGCTTCCGTGATCAAGGGCAAGAACCCCAAGTTCCGCGCCATCGCCGTCGAGCCCGTCTCCTCGCCCGTCATCACGCAGACCATGTCCGGTCAGCCCGTGCAGCCCGCGCCGCATAAGATCCAGGGCATCGGCGCCGGCTTCGTCCCGAAGAACTGCGACGTCTCCCTGATCGACGAAGTCATCCAGGTCTCCAACGAAGACGCCTTCGCCACCGCGCAGGAAGTCTCCGTCCGCGAAGGCCTCGCCGTCGGCATCTCCTCGGGCGCCAACATCTGGGCCGCCCTCCAGCTGGCCAAGCGTCCGGAGTTCGCCGGCAAGCGCATCGTCACGATCGCCTGCTCGCCGAGCGAGCGCTACCTCTCGACCGCCCTGGCCGAGAAGGTCCGCGCCGAAGTCACCGCGCTCACCGCTTCGTAATCCGAGCTGAAGGCTCGTCCTGAAGGCCCGGGTCGCAAGACCCGGGCCTTTTTGTTGGGGCAATCAAGAGGGCTGAGTCGATGACTGAATCGAGGACAGTTCAGATGCCCCAGCCGATCTTCCGGTCTCCGGTTTCCCTTTGAGTTATGCTGCGTTGTCTCGGGTAGGGTTGAGCGCCCTCGCTCAACCGCGGCTGACCAAGGGTGGTCAGCCCTACCTTACCTGATGCTTTCTCCTTGAATCCTTTCCCCTAAAAGTGAACATCCGTTCACCTATGCTGGATATGCGTACATTGCTGGGGTTCGAGGCGCGGCGGCCGTTGGCCTTGCCGTTGCTCGGCTCCCGCGCGGTCGCCGGATTCCCGTCGCCGGCCGACGACCATATGGAGCGGCGCCTCGACCTGAACGAGCACTTGGTCCGCAACCCGATCTCGACCTTCTTCCTGCGCGTCGACGGCGATTCGATGTCGGGGGCCGGCATCCTCACCGGCGACCTCATCGTCGTCGACAAGTCGCTTTCGCCGCGCGCCGGCACCATCGTGGTCGCCGAGGTCGGCGGCGAGTTCACGGTGAAGCATCTCGAACGCGACGGCGCGGGCGCGTGGACCCTGCGCGCCGACAGCCCGCGCTGGCCAGGCTGGTCGTTGCCTTTCACGCCCGAATGCCGTATCTGGGGGACGGTGGTCGCCGTCGTGCGCCGCTGCTGACGCCATGCTCCGCGCCCTCGCCGACTGCAATAACTTCTACGCCTCGTGCGAGCGCGCCCTCGACCCTTCGCTGATCGGCGTGCCGATCGTGGTCTTGTCGAACAACGACGGCTGCGTGGTCGCGCGTTCCTCCGAAGCGAAGGCGTTGGGCATCCCGATGGGCGCGCCGTATTTCGAAGTGCGCCGCACCTGCGAAGCCCATGGCGTCCGCATCTTCTCTTCCAACTTCTCGGTCTACGGCGATTTCTCCGAACGCGTCATGGCCGCCCTGGGCGAGCAGGCGCGTGACCTCGAGATCTATTCGGTCGACGAGGCTTTCCTGGGCTTCCCGGACATGCCGGACGCCGATGCCAAGGCCCTCGGCCTGCGTATCCGTGCCGATGTGCTGAAGCGCACCGGCATCCCGATCTCCCTGGGCATGGCCCCGACCAAGGTGCTCTGCAAGCTGGCCAACGAGCGCGCCAAGGCCGACAAGGCGAGCGGCGGCGTGATCGTCGTGCCGTCCGATCCCGCCGGGCGCACGGCCTTCCTGCGCGGCGTCGAAGCGGAGGACGTCTGGGGCGTCGGCCCCGGATTGGCCGCCCGTTTCCGTTCGCACGGCATCCTTTCGGCCATCGACCTCGCCGAAGCCGATCCGGGTTTCATCCGCCGCATCGCCGGCATAGTCGGCGAACGCCTCGCGCTCGAGCTGCGCGGGATCTCCTGTCATGACATCGTCGAAGACGCCGGTCCGCGGAAGAGCGTGCTGGTCTCGCGCTCCTTCGGGCGTCCCATCACCGACGCGTTCGAACTCGCCGAGGCCATCGCCGCGCACGCCGCCCGCGCCGCGGAGAAGCTTCGTGAGGATGGCATGATCGCCTCTTCGATCGTCGTCTTCATCCGTACGAACCAGCATCGCATCGACCAGGCGCAGTATCGCGGCGACGAACTTGAGCCGCTCGATCCGCCGACCGACGACGCCCGGGCGATCTGCGCGGCGGCGGCGCGGGCGCTCGCACGGGTGCGTCGCGACGGGTACATGTATAAGCGGGCAGGGGTGATGCTCCAAGGGCTCACCCCGGCCGACGTCGTGCAGCCTTCCTTGCCTGGCATGGGCGGTGAGATCGACCCGAACAAGGACCGCCTCATGAAGGCCGTCGATGCGTTGAATCATAAGCTCGGACGCGATGCCGTCCGCCTCGCCAGCACCGGTTTTGAACGCGAATGGAAGGGCAAGGCCGAGCTGCAGTCGGGCGCCTCGCTCTCCGACCCGGCCAACCTGCCCAAAGCCAAGGACGGACCGAAGCCGAGGATCAGGTTCCATGAGTAGGGCCAGGGCTAGGGCCCGGGCTTGGGCTAGTTGAAGACGAGGCAGGGAAGGCGAGGGGGCCCTAGCCCTAGCCCAGAGAGCATCCCTCCTTGTCCCGGGAACCTTCCCCCGACATACCTACTCTTATCCCCATGAGTTCTCCCCGACTCGGTTTCCGTCAGGCCTTGCTGGTCTTGGCCAGCGTCACGTTGTTCGGGGCGCCGCCGGCCAAGCCGGGCATCCGCGTGGGCTTCGCCGACCGCGATATCACGCCCGACATCGGCATGGAGGTCCCGGGTAATTACGGGAAGGTCTACTCGAAGAAAATCCACGATCCGTGCAAGGTGCGCGCGAGCGTGTTCGACGACGGCCAGAAGCGCGTGGCGCTCGTCGGCATCGACGCCTTGATGATCCGCCGCGAGACGGTGCAGGAGATCCGTAGCTTGGTGAAGGCCGCCACGGGCATCACCGACGTGATGATCGGCGCTTCGCATTCCCATTCCTCCGGGCCGATCGGGATGATCCTGCCCGGCGAGTTCGATCATGCCTCGGCCGAGATCCAGGAACTCGCCTACAAGAAATCCTCCTGCGCGGACGCAGGTTACCTGCGCAAGGCGATCGACGCCACCGTCGCGGCTATCGTGGCCGCCGACCAAGCCAAGGCTACGGTGACGGTCGGCTACGGCGTCGGCCACGAAAGCCAGGTGGCGTTCAATCGTCGCCTTCGCATGAAGAACGGCCTGACCTTCTCGCATCCGGGGAAGAACAACCCGGACGTGGTCGAGTTCGCTAATCCGATTGACGACGAAGTCGGCGTCATCGGCGTCTGGCGTCCCGACGGCACGCTGGCCGGCTGCATCGTCAATTTCTCCTGCCACGCCACCACGAACTCCGACGGCATCGGCGCGAATTGGATCCATTACACCGAGAAGGTCATCCAAGGCTATTACGGCAAGGACGCCACGGTGGTCTTCCTGCAGGGCGCCTGCGGGGATGTCACGCAGGTCAATAACCTCGACCCCAAGGCCAACCCGGCCTCGGACGACTGGTCCCAGTTCGTCGGCGGACGCGTGGGCGCGGAGTCCCTCAAGGTCCTGCTGGGCATGTCGCAGACGCGCACCGCCGCCGTGCCGTTGGCAGCCGACCATAAGGTCTGGGAGATCGGCCGTCGCATCCCGTCGCCGGAACGTGTCGCCGAGGCCCGTGAGCGCATCAAGGGACCCGTGACCCACAAGGACTGGGTCTGGGCCAAGGAGACCCTGCTGCTCGACGCGTTGATCGCCAAGAAGAAGGACGTCGAGGTGGAGGTCCAAGCCATCCAGGTCGGTCCGGTGGTGTGCCTTTCCAATCCCGCGGAGTATTTCGTCTCCTACGGACTCCAGCTCAAGAAGCGCAGCGGATTCCCGATGACCTTCCCGGTCGAACTCGCCAACGGTTGCGTGGGCTATGTACCCGATGAGGAGGCCTTCGGTCCGCATGGCGGCGGCTACGAGACGCGCCTGACGAGCTACAGCAACTTGGAGATCACCGCGGGCACGCAGTTCATGAACGTCGGCCTCGAGCTCGCCGCCAAGATGAAGCCCGCCAAGCTACCCGAACGTCCGAACGCCCCGGCCGGCAAGCCTTGGGCTTATGGCGACCAGCCCCCGCAGCTGAAATGATGCGCCTCGCCGCCATCTTCTTCGTCTCGGCGTTGGCGGCCGCCCCGCTGCCGAGTCCGCTCTCGCCGGCGGACGCCGTCAAAGCTTTTGAAGCCGCTCCCGGCTTACGCGTCGAACTGGTCGCCGCCGAGCCCTTGGTCGCCTCGCCGTGCGCCATCGCCTTCGACAAGAACGGGCGCCTCTTCGTCGCCGAGAACCGCGGTTACCCGATCGGGCCCAAGGAAGGGGAGAAACCTGCGGGGGTCGTCGCCTTGCTCGAGGATACCGACAAGGACGGGCAGATGGATAAGCGGACCGTCTTCGCCGACGGCCTCACGTTCCCCAACGGCGTGCTCCCTTGGGGCGGCGGCCTGATCGTCACCTGCGCCCCGGATGTGCTTTATCTGAAAGACAACGACGGCGACGGTGTGGCCGACGAACGTCGCGTGCTGCTGACCGGCTTCGCCACGACCGGCAGCACCCAGCTGCGCGTGAACGCCCCGACGATTGGTCCTGACGGCTGGATTTATCTCGCCGCCGGCCTGAGCGGCGGCACGGTCACCTGTCCCGAGCATCCGGAGCGCCCGCCGCTTAAAATGACGTCGGATGTGCGCTTCCATCCGAAGACCCTGCAGGTCGAGCTGGTCGACGGAAAGTCTCAGTATGGCATGAGCTTCGACCTGGCCGGTAACCGCTTCATCTGCATGAACCGCGTGCCGGTGCAGCATGTCGTGCTGAGGTCCGAATGGCTGAAGCGTAATCCGCGGCTGGCTTTCAGCGAGACCGTGCAGGACTGCAACGAGCGCGACGCCTTCAACGGCATCAACGGCGGCCACGACGGCGTGCGGCTGTTTCCGATCAGTTCCAACATCACCACCGCCGACGGTCATGCCGGTTCGTTCAGCGCCGCCTGCGGCATCAAGGTCTGGCAAGGGAAGTCGCTGCTGACCCCCGAATGCCTGAACGTCGTGCTCTCCTGCGATCCGACGGGCAACCTCATCCATGCCGATCGGCTCATTCGCCAAGGCGCTACTTTCGCCGCGCAGCCTGTTTATCAAGGCCGCGAGTTGCTGGCCTCGCGGGACGACTGGTTCCGGCCGGTGTTCCTGGCGAAGGGGCCGGAGGGCGCCCTGTACGTCGCCGACATGTATCGTAAGGTCATCGAGCACCCTGACTACCTGCCGGAAGCGGTGCGTAAGCACACCGATTTCGAGACCGGCAAGAACCTGGGACGCATCTGGCGCGTCCGTGCGGAGGCGCCTCCGGAGCCGCTCGCCGTGGCGGAGGCCCTCAGTGGAATGTTGCCCGACCTGACGATGATGAAGATCGTGGTCGACGGCGGTAATCCCGCGGAAGCGGCGACGGAACGACTCGCGGCGGCGGCGCTATCCCATTCGGAAGATAAGTGGTTACGTAACGCCGTATTGAGCGGGGTCGGCGGAAGGGAGCCGGCTTTCCTCAGGGCCTTGCTCCAGCGGCTTCCGGCCGAGACCAAGGTCGGGCCTGGCCTGGCCGCCGTCTTCGGATATCTGGGCGGCACCTGCGCCGGGCCGGCCGACCTGCAGGTCGCCGCCGGAGCGCCGGAGACGGTGCGGCTGGCCCTGCTGACCGGTTATCTCGGAGGCTCCGCACGCAAGGCGGCCGGTCTGCCGGTTTCGTTCCGTGCTTTGCTCGACGCCTCGCCGAAGGTCGCCATGGATGGTGCCAGAACGTCCGAGGACAGGGTGGTCGCCGTCAAGCTCATGGCCTGCCTGCCTTGGGAGCAATCCGGCGAAACCTTGCTGAGGCTCGCCTTGGACGAGGCTAAACCCGATCTCGCCGCCGCCGCGCTCAAGTCCGTCGTCTCTTATCCTAGGTCGGAAGTCTCGGCCGGCCTGCTCGCCGGATGGGCGCGTTACACGCCTGCCCGACGCGATGCCGTGCTAGGTGCTTTGCTCGGCGTGCCGTTTCATCTGAAAGGCGTGCTTGCTGCCGTCGAAACAAAGCAGATCCCTGCGAGCGTCTTCACCGGGGTACGTCGCCGTCAGGTGCTCGCCTCCAAGGATCAGGCCGTCAAAGCCCTGGCAGAGAAACTGCTGACCGTCTCGGCCCGGCCGGAGGCCTTGGCCGAGGCCGCCAAGGCGCTGGCGCTGAAGCCTAATCCCTCGGACGGACGTGCCGTCTTCAACGCTGTCTGCGCCACCTGCCATCGCTTGGACCGGGAAGGGCATGCGGTTGGTCCCGATCTCTTTGATATCCGTCGTCAGACCAAGGAGAACATCCTGTTCCACATCGTGAATCCCGACGCCGAGATCGCGCCGGCCTTCACAGCGTATCTCGCCGAGGCCAAGGACGGACGCGTCCTCAGCGGCATCCTTGTCGGCGACACCCCGACCTCGGTCACCTTGCGTGGTCCGTTGGGCGTCGAAGCGACGCTCCTGCGCGCCGATCTCGCCAAACTCGAAGCCTTGCCGAACTCCCTCATGCCGACCGGCCTCGAGGCTGGCTTGTCCAAGCAGCAGCTCGCGGACCTGCTGGCTTATCTCAAGGGGGAGAAGTAAAAGATCCGTCATGCCCCGGTTTCATGACCTCTTCGCGCCCCTTTGCCTGGGTGTTCTGGCCCTCATGGATCACATGCCGATACGTGCCGAGTCAGGCAAAGCCGACGGCGCCCCGGAGTTGAGGCCTTGGGCGAGCGCCGTGAAACGTGCCGTCGCGCCCGAGCAAGCGAGGCATTCCCTCCATGCGTATTTCAACGCCTGTCCTGAAAGCCCCGACGGTAGGTACGTTTTGTATTACACCTCCGGCGCTGCCGACGGCGAAACGGGCGACCTGCGGATACTCGAGCGCTCCAGCGGTCGAGAGACGATCATCGCCCGCGATATCCGGACGGAAGACGCGCATCGGGCGGCTTGCCAGCAGTGGTCAGGCGGGGGCAAGCAGGTGCTATATCACAACCTGAAGGACGGACGATGGTCCGTCCATGCGGTGGATATCGCGACCGGCGGCGACCGCGTGCTGGCCCAGGATCGGCAGCTCGGCTTCGGCTCCGCGACGGGGCGATGGGCGCCCGTCTACGGCTGCCATTGGAATCCGGGCGAGCATCGCGACCTCGAGCTCATCGATGTCGCCAGTGGCGAAACCCTCGTCGCGGTCACCGCGGCGGAGACCGTCGCCCGCTATGGGGAATGGATCGAACGCAGGCTCGGTTCCCGCGACCTCACCTTGTTTTTTCCGGTGATGAGCCCGGATGAGTCCAAGGTCTTCTTCAAGCCCTGCGTGCCCGGCGGCGGACAGAGCTTTCGAGGCATGTCGGTCAGCAAGCGAGAGGGGAAGGTCGTCTACGACCTCCGTCAGCGAAAGTTCCTCGGCCTCATCGAGCAATGGGGGCACCCGTCTTGGTCGCCGGACTCCGCCGCCATTTTCGAGAAGGGGAACTTCCTGCAGGATCCCGCCACGAAGAAAGCGTCGCCTCGGTTCGCCCCCTCGTGTTTTTCCGATCACCCCACGTTGTCGCCGGACGGCGCTGTTTTCGTCACCGATGCCGATGTCAGCAAACGGCCGTTCGGTCTCCCAGGAGCCTGGGCCATCGGCGTCGGGTCGACCCGAAGCGACGAGTTCGTCGTCGTGGATCTCTTCGATAACAGTCAGGGGGCCAAATCCTGGCGACATAACCATCCCCATCCCGCTTTCAGCGCCGATGGGATGCGGATCTATTACAACGTCAACGACGGCCCGTGGACGCGACTGATGGTCGCGGAGCGCCGCTGACGTTTCCTTCATCCGGAAGCAAGCGTGGCAATTTCCGTCAACGATATCCGAAAGCTCGAACTGGCCATGCAGTCGGGCGATCCGCGTCAGCTATGTCCCCAGCGATATCAGTCGGGCGCGTCATACGCAGGGGTCTACCGGATCCTGGAACTCTGGCCGGACAGGCTAAAGGAAGTCGAGACCACCGATGGCGAATGGCGTGAGAACGCCGTGACCTACCTGGAGGCCGATCCGTGCTACTTTCGTTCAGGGTACGACAAGGCCCAGCTTCTGCGGCGATTGAAACGCGCTGACCTGAGCGCCAAGCATAAGCAAAGACTCGTCGTAGTCTTGATGGACGTCGTGGGTAGGCCGTCAGGGGTCGAGTTCAGGCAGTATTGCCAGCTGGCCCCCAGATTGGCGTCCAAGGAACTGACCTCCGCCCTGACCAAGCTCGTTAAGTCAGCGGATGACGACGTCCGTCGCCGGGCATCATGGATGCTGGAGCACGTCGAAGCGGCCTAGACTGTCCCTACCTTGAACTTGCGGAGGGACGGGGTCAGGGTAGGAATATCCACACCCCTATGAGCCCTACTCGTCGTGCTTTCCTCGGTTCCCTCGGTGGCCTGGCCGCCGGTTACGCCCTTGCTCCGGCGCTGCGTGCGGCGGAGTCCGGCGGCAAGCCCCTGGGCCTCGCGCTCTGCGGTCTGGGTAATTACGCCAACGGCGAGCTGTCGCCGGCCCTGCTGGAGACCAAGAACGTGAAGTTGGTGGCCGCCATCACGGGCACCCGCGCGAAGGGCGAGAAGCTCGCGAAGCTCCATGGCTTCGACGAAGCCAACATCTATTCCTACGACCAGTGGGACAAGGTCGCCGCCAACAAGGCCATCGACATCGTCTACGTCGTCACGCCTCCCGGCGTCCACGCCCAGAACGTCATGGACGCCTTCGGCGCCGGCAAGCACGTCATCTGCGAGAAGCCCATGGCGACCTCCGTCGCCGATTGCGACGCCATGATCGCCGCGGGCAAGAAGGCCGGCAAGCGCCTGGCCATCGGCTACCGCCTGCATTTCGATCCGTATCACCAGGAACTCGTCCGCCTGGCCAAGACCCAGGAGTTCGGCCCGTTCATGAAGATGACCAGCGCCAACGGCTTCACGCTCCGCAAGCATGCCTGGCGCATCGAGAAGAAGCTCGCCGGTGGCGGCGCGCTCCTCGACATGGGCGTGTATTCGATCCAGGCCTGCTGCATGGCGGCCGACGCCAATCCGGTCGCGGTCACGGCCAAGGAGCTGCCGAAGACCCAGCCTGATTTCTTCAAGGAGGTCGAACAGGCCATGGAGTTCCGTCTCGAGTTCGCCAATGGCGCCGTCGCCGACGTCTGGACGGGCTATGACGCCAATCGCGCTGAGTTCCGCGCCGAAGCCGCCAAGGGCTGGTTCGAAGGCTCGAAGCCGGTGTTCAGCTACCGTAACCTCAACATCTCGACCTCCGCCAAGGGTAAGCTCGATTTCGGCGTCTTCCGTCAGCAGCAGCGCCACATGGACGGCGTCGCCGAGGCTTTCCGCAACGGCACCGAAGTCACCTGCACCGGCGAAGTCGGCCGCCGCGATATGGTCATCGTCGAAGGCATCTACGAATCGATCCGCACCGGTAAGAAGGTGCAGTTGAAGTATAGCTGAACGCTCGAGGAATGGAGGGCTGGAGGACCCGAGGGCTGGAGGGTTTGAGGTAGGGTTGAGCGGCTCGCTCAACCGCGGCTGACCGAGGGCGGTCAGCCCTACCTTCGGCTAATCGATTCAGTCCTCGATTCAGCCCTCAACGCAGTCATCGACTCAGTCCTCTCCTTTAGTTCGTCCCCTTGGCCAGGCGCTGGCGGAGTTCGGCGACGACGGAGGCGTAGGCGGGATCGTTGGCGAGGTTCTTGAATTCACCGGGGTCGGCGTCGTGGTCGTAGAGTTCGACGCCGAGCTTGCCCTGGTTCCACTCGGTATAGCGGTATCGTTCGGTGCGCACGGAGCGGCCGACCTTACGCTCGGGCGTGGCCGCCTTCTTCTTGCCGCCGGCGTTGATGGCGCCGAAGTCGACCTGCGTGTAAGCGGCGTGATTCCAGAGGGTGTCGGGACGTTCGAGCACCGGGCGGAGGCTCTTGCCCTCGACGCGCTTGTCGGGACGAAGCCCGCAGAGGTCGGCGACGGTGGGGTAGAGGTCGACGAGTTCGGCGACGCGCTTGGTGGCACGGCCGTTGGCAGGGTTGCCCGGATCGCGGATGATGAGCGGCACGCGGGCGGAGTCCTCGTAGAGCGAACGCTTCTGCCAGAGGCCGTGTTCGCCGAGGTTATAGCCGTGGTCGCTGATGAAGACGACGACCGTATCCTTGTCCAATCCCTGCTTCTTGAGTTCGGCCAGCACGAGGCCGAACTGGGCGTCCATGAAGCTCATCGAAGCCAGGTAGGCCTGCTTGGCGGTGCGTTGGGTGTCCTCGGACATCCCGTAATGGGCCACGGCGGTGTTCGAGAGGGCCACCGGGGGCTTCGTCTCGCGGTTGCCGGCGGGTTCCTTGGCCAGCTGCACCTGATCCTTCGGGTATTGGGCGAAGTAGGCCTTGGGGGCGACGTAGGGCGTGTGCGGACGGAAGAAGC
This sequence comes from Verrucomicrobiota bacterium, assembly GCA_030834165.1. GTDB lineage: Bacteria > Verrucomicrobiota > Verrucomicrobiia > Opitutales > UBA953 > UBA953. Next base: position 15,665 of record JAURFU010000008.1, on the reverse strand, counting down.
CCACGGCCAGGAAGAACGGCTGATCGCGCTTCTGGCGCAGGAAGTCGACCGCCTGCGCGGCGATCTTGCCGTCCGTCTGTTCGGCGTCGGTGCCATCGGCGGCGAGCCAGCTGACCGTGCCGCCGTAGTTGCCGGAGCCCACGAGGATCTGTCCCATCTTGCCTTTGGATTTGTCGGCGGAAGAGCCGGCCGAGACGCCGATCGAGAAGATCTTATCTTCGTCGTCGCAGTCACGTCCACGGGGGTTCCAGACGCGTTCCCACGATTGCGGGTCATCGAGTCCGTTGGTGCCGATCTCCTTCGGGACGCCGTAGTGGTAGAGCTTACCGATGCGGGCGACCGCGTAGCCGTTATGCTTGAAGAGTTCGGGCATCGTGACCATGTCCGGGATCACCTTGCGGAACTCCTTGGCGTTGTCGTAGACGCCGGTCGTGTCCGGGCGCAGGCCCGTGAGGAAGGACGTGCGGCTCGGGTTGCAGAGCGCGTATTGGCAGTAGGCGCGGTCGAAGCGGACGCCCTCGCGGGCCAGGGCGTCGATGTTCGGCGTCAGCGCCGGTCCGCCGTAGGTGCCCATGCGGGCGCCACAGTCGTCGGAGACGAGCAGCAGGACGTTCTTCTTGGGCGCCGCGAGGGCGGACAGGCACGACAGCAGGAGCAGGGCGGAGGTAAGGCGCATACTCGAGGATTAGAGGCCGGAGGGCCGGAGGACAAGAGGGGAGAGCCCTAGGTTAGGGCGGATAGCGGTTAGCGGATGGCGGTTGGGGCCTTTGACGGGCAAAATAGAACAGGCGACAAGGGTTGATCCCTGCCGCCTGAAGTTTCCTAACCACTATCCGCTAGCCGCTTACCGCGATCACCTTTTGGGCTTAGACTTCCCAGTCTTCGCCCTTGCCTTGGATGAGTTTGTCGATGGCCCCAAGGACCAGGTCGACGGCTTCTTCCTGCGAGGTCTGGTCGGTCTTGATGTGGACCTCGGGGGCTTCCGGTGCCTCATACGGGGAGGAGATGCCGGTGAACTCGGCGATCTCGCCGCGGCGGGCCTTGGCGTAGAGTCCCTTGACGTCGCGGGATTCGCAGACGGCGAGCGGGGCATCGACGAAGACCTCGATGAACGTGTGGTTCGCGAGGGCGGCGCGGGCCTTGGCGCGGTCGGCGGCCAGCGGGGCGATCAGGGTGACGAGGGTGATGTGGCCCGTGCCGGCGAAGAGGCCGGCGACGGCGGAGGCGCGGCGCACGCTTTCGGCGCGGTCGGCGGCGGAGAAGCCGAGGTCGCGGTTGAGCGAGACGCGGAGGTCGTCGCCGTCGACGCGGATGACGTTGCGGCCGGCGTCGAAGAGACGGCGCTCGACGGCTTCGGCGATGGTCGACTTGCCCGAGCCGGAGAGGCCCGTGAACCAGACGACCGCCGGCGGATGGCCGGCCCGGGCGCCGCGTTCGGAGGCCGTGACCTTGCCGGAGGGCGCTTCGGACTTCGTGACCGCGTCGAGGATGATGCCCCCGCCGTGGATGCGGCCGCCTTCTTCGAGGGCGAAGCGTCCCGTGATCGGGCATTCGTGATGGAGGTCGAAGGCGATGTTGCGGGTGGCGCGGACGATCACCTCGCAGATCGAGTCGCGCGGCACGCTGTCGGCTTCCTTGGATTCGAGGGTCGAGGCGTCGGTCACCTTGACGATCTTCGCGATGACCGCGTCGACGTTCTGGGTGAGCAGGCGGAGACGGTAGGTCTTGTTCGGGACGAGCGGCTCCTTGCCCAGCCAGAAGATGCGGGCGCGGAATTCGCGGCCCACGCGGGGCTGGTCGGACGGGTGGGAGGCCACCTGGCCGCGTTCGACGAAGATCTGCTCGGAGAGCGTCACGCTGGCCGAATCGCCGGTGCCGGCGACCTGGCGGGACTCGGGGCCCGGCCAGTCTTCGAAGGTCCGGACCGTGCTGCGACGGCCGCCCGGCTGGAAGATGAGCTCGTCGCCGGGACGGATGGCGCCGGCTTCGACGCGGCCGGCGATGATGCGGCGGTGGTCGAAACGGTAGATGTCGGAGACCGGGAGGCGCAGGGGCAGGCCGGTGAGGTCGTCCTCGTGCGAGAAGGCGTCGAGGGCTTCGGTGACCGTCGGTCCCTTCCACCAAGGCATCTTGGCGGCGCGTTCGACCACGTTCTCGCCGTGCTTGGCGGCGATCGGGATGAAGTGGACGGCCTTGAGGCCGAGGGTGCGGAGGAACTCGGAGTACTCCTTCACGATCTGCTGGTAGGTGGCCTCGGAGTGGTCGACGAGGTCCATCTTGTTCACCAGCACAACGAGCTGCTTCACGCCCAGGAGGGACAGCAGGAACGCGTGGCGGCGGGACTGGTCCATCACGCCTTCCTTGGCGTCGATGAGGAGGAGGGCGGCGGACGCGCTGGCGGCGCCGGTCACCATGTTCTTGAGGAACTCCTTGTGGCCCGGGGCGTCGATGATCGCGTAGGCGCGCTGCTTCGTGCGGAAGAAGATGCGCGTCGTGTCGATGGTGATGTTCTGTTCCTGCTCTTCGATCAGGGCGTCGAGGAGGAAGGCGTATTCGAACTCCATGCCTTCGATCGCGCAGTTCTTGCGGACCTGCTCCATCTTGCCGTTGGGCAGGGAGTCGGTGTCATGGAGGAGGCGGCCGACGAAGGTGGACTTGCCGTGGTCGACGTGTCCGACGACGACGACGTGCATCTTGCGATGGTCTTCGGCGGTGGTAGGGGGGGTGCTCACGGGTTGGGAAAGGGATTGGGTGCTCATGGTCGTAGGCGGCTCACATGAAGCCCTTGGCGCGGAGTTCCTGCATCGAGTTGCGTCCGACGTGGTCCTGAGCGCGGCCGGCGCGCTCGCTGGTCTTGGTCAGCTTCAGTTCCTCGATGATCTCGTCGATGTTGCTGGCCGGGCTGTCGACCGGGTGCGTGATCGGATGGCAGCCGAGCGAGCGGAAGCGCTTGCCGTTGCGGGAGAAGTAGAGGGTCGGGTTCGGGATGTTCTCGCGACGGATGTATTCCCAGATGTCGAGCTCGGTCCACTCGAGGAGCGGCTGCACGCGGACGTGGCCGCCCTCGGGGGCGGAGCTGGCGAACTGGCCCCAGAATTCCGGGGGCTGGTCCTTGTAATCCCAGGCGCCTTCGGCGGAGCGGGGGGAGAACCAGCGCTCCTTGGCGCGGGTCGGGTCTTCGTCGCGACGGATACCGGTCACGAGGGCGTCCCACTTGAACTCGTCGATCGCGGCCTTGAACGGGACGGTCTTGAGCTCGTGCGTGACGGTCACCGGGTCGTGCGTGGCGTAGCCGATGCCGCGACGGATGGCGTCTTCGTTGACGCGGACGATGAGGTCGATGCCATGGATGACCTTGGCCTTCTCGCGGAACTCATACATCTCCGGGAATTCGTAGGTCGTGTCGATGTGCAGGAGCGGGAAGGGGATCTTGCCGCAGAACGCCTTGCGGGCGAGCCAGATGAGGACGTTGGAGTCCTTACCCATGGACCACGGCATGCAGACGGAACGGAAGTTGGCGAAGGCTTCGCGGAAGACGTGGATCGAAGTCTGTTCGAGGCGCGTCAGGTGGTCGTTTTGGGCGTTGCGGGACATCGGAATTTAAGGGCTAGGGCTAGGGACAGGGCTAGGGCTAGGAGTTTGAAAGAGGTTATTTCTTAGTGCGCGTATGCAGGCCGCATTCCTTCTTTTCGAAGCCGGGCCAGCGGCCGCCGCGTTCGTCGCCGCCGGAGGTGGGCAGGGTGCAAGGGAGGCAACCGATCGAGCGGTAGCCGCGGTCGTGCAGGACGTTGTGCGGCAGGCCGTGCTCCTTGAGGTAGGCCCAGACCTGGTCGCGGCTCCAATCGACGAGCGGGTTGAGCTTCCAGACGTCGGAGTTGTCAGGGCGGGCGGCGAGCGAGAGCAACGGCGTCACGGAACGCTCGGCGCTCTGGTCGCGGCGCATGCCGGTGATCCAGAGGTCGAGGTCGAACAGCTTCTTGCCGAGGGAGTCGACCTTGCGAAGTTCGCAGCACTTCTCCGGATCGCGTTTCCAGAGTTCGGCGCCGTATTGGGCGGCCTGCTGTTCGACGGTCTGCGCGGGGAGCACTTCCTCGACCTGGATGCCGAGGTGGGCTTCGAGCTTCGCCTTGAACTCAAGCGTCTCAGGGAAGAGCAGGCCCGTGTTGAGCGTGAAGGCCTGGATGGGCAGGCCGGCGGTCTTGGCGAGGTGCAGGATGACCACGCCGGCGGGCTGGAAACTCGTGCCGATGCCGGCGCGGGCTCCGAAGGTCTCGTAGGCCCAGCGCAGACGGTCCACCGGCGCCAGCGTCGCGAGACGGGCGTCGAGTTCCGGGATGCGGGCTGGGTCGAGGTCGGCCATCGGCTCGCTTAGGCGGCGGGCGCGGCGGGCCAGATGGCGGCCTGGTCGGCCCAATCGCCGAAGGCCTGGCCGGGCTTACGTTCCTTGGCGTACTGCTGGAACAGGGCGCCGACGACGACGGGAATGTCGTCCGCGAGGACGGATTCCTTGAAGAGGCGGGCGAGGCGGGTGCCTTGGCGGTTGCCGCCGAGCATGAGGTTATACTTGCCCGGGGCCTTGCCGACGAAGCCGATCTCGGCGTTGTACGGACGGGCGCAGCCGTTGGGGCAGCCCGTCATGCGCACGACGAGTTCTTCGCCGGGGAAGCCGGCTTCGGCCTGGGCGTCCTCGATCTTGGCGAGGATCTTCGGGAAGACGCGTTCGGATTCGGCGAGCGAGAGGCCGCAGGTCGGGAGAGCGGGGCAGGCCATCCCGCGTCCCTTGACGAGACCCGGATTGAAGACGATGCCGCAACCATGGTCGCGGAGGGTCTGCTCGATGGCGGCCTTGTCGGCTTCCTTGATGTCGGAGAGGATCAGGTTCTGCGTCGCGGTGAGGCGGAACGTCGGGGAGTATTTCTCGGCGATCGTGCGGAGGGCGGTCTTGAGCTTGTAGTCGCCGGCGTCCTTGACGCGGCCGGTCTCGATGAAGAGACCGAGGAACCACTTGCCGTCGGACTGCTTCGTCCAGCCGAAGGCGTCGCCCTGACCCACGAAGAGGAAGGGTTTGGCGGCCGGCAGCGGGGCGCCGAGCTGCTTGGCGAGCTCGCCCTTGAACCATTCGACGCCCTTTTCCTGCAGCACGTACTTGATGCGGGCGTGCTTGCGGTCGGTGCGGTCGCCCCAGTCGCGGTGGATCTTGATCACGGCCTCGCCGACGGCGACGACCTGTTCGCGGGTGAGGAAGCCGATGACGTCGGCCAGGCGCGGGTAGGTGGCCTTGTTGCCGTGGGAGGTGCCGAGGCCGCCGCCGACGAGCAGGTTGTAGCCGACGAGCTTGCCGCCTTCGACGATGGCGACGTAGCCCATGTCGTTGGTGAAGACGTCGATGTCGTTGTTCGGGGGCAGGGCGAAGCCGGTCTTGAACTTACGCGGGAGATAGGTCTTGCCGTAGAGATTGTCCGCAGGGGCGCCCGAGTCGTCGAGGTCGGCGGGCGGCGGCATGTACGGATTCGTCTGGTCGACCGAGGCGCGGGCCTTGGCGATCTTCTCGCCGAGACCGAGGTCCAGCTGGACGCCGTCGACCCAGATGGAGTGATACGAAGTCGTCTTCGGCAGCAGGGCGCGGGTCAGCGTAAAGGCATCGTCTTCGATGGCCTGGGTGATCGCGTCGATCGGAGGATTGGAAGGGGCCGTAACGTTGCGGTTCACGTCGCCGCACGTGGCGAGGGTGGAGGAGAGGGCCTCGTTGATCGACTTGATCAGGTTGCCGATGCCCTGCTGGAGCACGCCGTGGAACTGGAAGGTCTGACGGGAGGTGATGCGGAGCGTACCGTTGGCGAAACGGCCGGATAGCTCGTCGTAGACGAGATACTGGGAAGCCGGAACGATGCCGCCGGTCTGGCGCGTGCGCACCATCACGGAGTATTCCTTGGCGACCTTGCGCTTGTCGCGGTCGTCCTGCTGGTAGATGCCGTGGAACTTGATGAACTGCTCGTCGTCGCCGCTGAAGCGGTCGGCCGCCGGGTTGGCCAGGGTTTCGCGAATCGTGCCGGAAAGGTCGGGTTTATCGGCCTTGAGGAGTTCGTTTTTTGCGAGGGGCTTGCCGGAAGTAGGGTCCATGATTTAATACTTGATAAGTTGAGTTAGGATTACATATATAGGGGTCAAGTTTAAATAAATGGTAAATTGTGACATCGGCCGGGTGGTCTTTGTCGGTGCAGGCCCCGGAGCCCCGGACCTGATCACCGTCAGGGGGCTGCGTCTGCTCCAGCAGGCCGATGTGGTCATTCATGACGCCCTTCCGGGGGATGCCCTCCTGGCGGAAATCCCGGCGACCACGAAGATCGTGCCGGTCGGCAAGCGCTGCGGCGTCCATTCGATGACCCAGGACGAGATCAATACCGTCCTCGTGCGTGAGTCTCGCCAGGGTGGTCTCATCGTCCGTCTCAAGGGCGGCGATCCCGGCGTGTTCGGCCGTCTCGGCGAAGAGATGGATCACCTCGCCGCGCATGGTATTCCTTTCGAAGTCGTCCCCGGGGTCACCGCTGCGACGGCCGCCGGCGCCGACGCCGCTTTCCCGCTGACGCATCGCGGCAAGGCCGCCTCCGTCACTTTCCTCACAGGCCACTGCGCCGATGGCACCGACCAGAATTGGAAGGCCCACGTCGAGACCGGCGCCACGCTCTGTCTTTACATGGGCGCGAAGTCGCTGCCGTCCGTCGCCGTCAAGCTGATCGCCGCCGGCGCCAAGGAGGATCTTCCGATCCGTCTGCTTTCGAAGGTCTCGCAGGATGGCGCGTCCGACGTGCTCACCACGCTGACCGACCTCGCTTCAGGCAAGGTCGACGTCTCCGTGCTGCCCACGCCGCTCATCGCGGTCGTCGGCGCGGTCGTCGCTCCGCCTCGTCATGCCGGCCTCATGGGCCGCATCGCGGCGTTCGCCTGAGTTCAGGCCTTCTTCCGGTGTCTGGTGCGGAAGTAGAGCAGGGGCGTCAGTACGATCAGAAGTGTGGCCGCATGAAGAAGAATGCCGTGATCCCAAGGGGTAGGCAGCAGCCGGCTTAATAGGAAGGGCAGGGCAAATAGCAAAGGCAGGTAAATCCACCTGCGTTTCCAGTCGAAAGTACGTTCTCCCGCCAAGCGTTTCTCCAAGAGCGATGCCAGGAATGGGTTGTCGCCGAGCAGCGGGCTGAGTTTCCAGCGCAGGCCGGCTGGCGCGTGCTCCTTGGCAATGGTCGCGACGTCACCGTCGGGGCCGGCGTGACGGCCGGGCAGGAGGAAGAGCATCAGGATGACGGCGTCGTCCTTGGCGGACTGCAGCGCGTCTTCAAGGAGTGGCTCATTGAAGTCATATTCCGCTCCTTCGCGTCGCTCCATCGAGCAGGCGATGAGTTCGTCTGACTGCAGTCGAAAGTGTTCTCGTAGGTCCTTCGCCAGGGCGTTACGGCAGGCGATCACCTCAGGGATCGGCGAACCGTGGTCGCAGAGCAGGACGGTGCCGCTGCCCTTGGTCCAGCCGGTCTCGCGAAGATTGTCGGCTAGCATCACCGTGAGTTCGGCGCCGTCATTGCCGAAGAGCGGCTGGCGGATGCTCAGCTTCATCGCACCGGGCTGGGCGTCGGCGAAGACTTTGGGGAGATACTCCGTGATCGCGCGGCTGGGGCCGATGAAGAGCGGCAGCACCACGAGTTCGTCGATGCCGTCGGCCTTGGCCTGCTGGACGGCCTGTTCGAAGATGACCGCCGGCTGGCCGCCGAGGAGGGCAGGGTCGATCTTCGTCGAGTGCATCGTCGACACCGGGTGGACTTCCTTTCCGATGAGCTGGCCCGCTTCCTTGGCCAGGCCGCGGAGGCCCAAGGTCGCCGCGGGCTCATAGGAACCATTGTCGACGAGGAGGATACGCGTGCCGGCCATGGAGGGTAAGTGAGGGATAACCTCCGTATTTGCAACGCAGGGTTGGCTCATTGCGGGTTGCCTCGTTTCGGCGGGATGGTTTCCTGTTCGTATGCCCCGAAGCCTCCTCGCCAGTCTCGCGTTCTGCCTGAGCGCGCTCTCCTTGTCCGCCGCCGAACCGGTCTGGCTGACCGACCTCGACGAGGGCATCAAGGTCGCCAAGGCCGAGAAGAAGGCGATCCTGGTCGACTTCACCGGCAGCGACTGGTGCGGCTGGTGCATCCGCCTGAAGAAGGAGGTCTTTGACCAGAAGGAGTTCGCCGCCGTCACCAAGGACTTCGTGCTCGTCGAACTGGATTATCCGCAGAAGAAGCAGCAGACCCCGGAAGTGAAGGCCAAGAACAAGGTCTGGGCCGAGAAGTTCGCCATCGAAGGCTTTCCGACGATCATGCTCCTTTCCGCGGACGGTCAACCGTTCGCCCAGACGGGCTATCTGGCCGGAGGTCCGGCCAAGTATCTGCCGCATCTCGCCGAACTCCTGAAGGACAACAACGCCGAGGGGCTCAAGGCCTTCGCGCAGATGAAGAAGGACGAAAGTCTCGTCCGCGCCTACGGCGCCGAACTCGAGACCGTCGTCACGCCTTTCTTCGAGAAGAAGGATCTCGTCGGCGGCGAAGCCGCCATCGCGAAATTCGTCAAGGCGAAGGGACTCACAGGCGCCACCAAGCTCAACCTCACGCTCAACGCCCGCATCGGCCTCGTCCAGACTTGCCAGCCGGGTGATTCCGCGGCCGTCCTGAAGGTCCTCGATGAGATCATCGCCGAGACCCCGGCCGACCTCAAGGACCTCGCGGATGTGAAGCAGTTCCGTGCCCAGGTCGCCGCGGCCGTCGCCGCCAAGGCCAAGAAGTAATCTGATGAAGAAGCTCCTCCTCGCGCTCCTCGCCGCCGCGTCGGTCCATGCCGCCCCGGTCTGGCTGACGGACCTCGACGCCGCCAAGGCCCAGGGCGTGAAGGAGAACAAGCCGGTGCTGGTCGACTTCACGGGCAGCGACTGGTGTCCGCCCTGTAAGGCGCTTCATAAGGATGTTTTCGAGGCCGCCGAGTTCGCCGAGTTCGCCTCCAAGTACGTGCTTGTCGAACTGGATTACCCGCGCACCAAGCCGCAGAGCTCCGAACTCAAGGCCAAGAACCGCGAATGGCAGCAGAAGTACGCCGTCAACAGCTTCCCGACCATCCTGCTGCTCGACGCCAAATCCGGCGACGTCTTCGGCCGCGTCGCCGGTTTCGGCGGTCAGACCGCCCAGGAGTATCTGGCCAAGCTGGCCACCTATAAGAACACGCCGGAAGGCAAGGCCGAGCTGGCGAAGGAGATGAAGGACACCGCCGACCGTTCGGCCAAGAGCCGTGTGCTCGGTCAGAAGATCAACGAGGCGATCGCGGCCAAAGACTTCAAGGCCGCCGAAGCCGCGCTCGAAGAGATTTTCGACGGAGTCTCGGGACCGCGCCGTGCCGTGCTGCCTTTCAACAAGGCGCGTATCCTGTTCATGATCGACCCGGCGGCCAAGGAGAAGGCCTTGAAGCATGTCGATGAGGCGATCGCGGCCGCGCAAGGCGATGAGGCCATGACTCGCTCTTTCAAGGCTTTCCGCGCTAAGCTCATGTCGGCCGAGGCTCCGTCTCCGCAGACCGCCGTCAAGTAGAGTTCCTTTCGTCAGCCTAGCAGCTGGTCCAAAGGCGCCGTGAGGACTTCCTCCGGCGTCTTTCCTTTTTGGCGCAGCTCCCGGATCGAGAGTCCGGCGGTACGCTTGGCGAGTCGCTTGCCTTCGGCGTCGACGATCAGGGGCGCGTGTGCCCAGGACGGGGCCGTCCAGCCGAGGGCACGATAGAGCAGCAGTTGACGGGCCGTCGAGAGGAGCAGGTCGGACCCGCGGACGACTTCGGTGATGCCCATGGCATGGTCGTCGGCGACGACGGCCAGTTCGTAGGCCGGAAAGCCGTCCTTACGCCACACGAGGAAGTCGCCGAAGTCTCGTCCGGCGACGAACGCCTGCGGGCCTTGGAGCGCGTCGACGAACGCGATGGTCTCGCCGTCAGGGACGCGGAAGCGCCAGTTGGTCTGGCCGGGTTCGCGAGCCTCGCGGCCGGCGCCGAGCGGGGGGCGCAGGGCGGGCGGAAAGATCGGCTCGGCGTCATCCTCGGCATGCGGGGCCGTCAGGCTGCGTTCGACGTCCTTACGGGACTTATCGCACGGGTAGATGGCGCCGGTGGCGTGGAGACGCTGCCAGACTTCGCGAAACCAAGGCAGCCGTTGCGACTGGACATACGGGGCGTGCGGGCCGCCGACGTCGGGGCCTTCGTTCCACTTTAGTCCAAGCCAGCGCAGGTCCTCGATGGCCGCGGCGGCGAACTCCGGTCGGCAGCGGCCGGCATCGAGGTCTTCGGTGCGGTAGATGAGCGTGCCGGAAGCGGCGCGCGCGGCGGCGCGCGCGAACGTGCGGGCGTGGCCGACGTGCAGATAGCCGGTCGGGGTCGGGGCTATCCGTCCGCGGCGCATCAGAGCGGATTGCCGGTCGGGATGAATTCCCATTTCACGCCGAACTCCGCGGCCACCGCGGCGGCGAGGGCCTTCACGCCCCAGGTCTCGGTCGCGTAATGTCCGCAAGGGTAGAGGTTCCAGCCTTGTTCGTGGGCTTCGTTGAAATGCTCTTCGCGCAGCTCGCCGGTGATGAGCGTGTCGCAGCCTTCGGCCTTCAGGTGGCCGAGCGCGCTGCGTCCGCTGCCGCTGAGGATCGCGATCTTCTTCGGCTTGGCGGCGCCGAACTCGATGCCCTTGAAGGTCTGCGGGTAGGAGGCCTTCAGGCGCTGGCGCAGCGTGGCGCGTGGGATGCCTTGGCAGATGCAGGCGATGGGCAGGCCTTCGTAATCGACGAACCAGTCGACGACCTTGAGGCCGAGGTCCTGGGCGATGAGCGCGTTGTTGCCGATGGCCGGATGCGCGTCGAGGGGCAGGTGGCTGGAGTAGAGCGAAAGACCGGTCTTCTTCAGCGCGGCCTTGCGCCGGGCGCGGACTTCGCGTTCGGGCGAGACCGGGCGCCAGTACATGCCGTGGTGGACGATCAGGAAATCCACGCCGCGGCGGGCGGCGGCGGCGAAGACCTCGGCGCCGGCATCGACGGCCGCGCCGACCTTGCGCACCGGGCGCGTGCCCTTGTGCTGCAGGCCGTTGTGGGAGCCTTCGAAGTCGGCGATATGCTTGCGGTTCGTGAGCAGGTCGCAGAAGCGCGCGACCTGGGCGGCGGTGACGGGAGGCTTCACAGTTTCTCGAAGTTCGTAGGTTGCGCGGCAGGGCGGGTGAGCGTCGCGGGCTCGAAGGTCTCGGGCGCGAGCTTCGCGTCGAGGGCGGCTTCGGTGATGCGGAGGAGGTCGGTGTCGCGGCTGGCTTCGTCGCGCACGCTGCATTCGGCCAGCATCCATTGGTCGCCGACCTTGGAGAACTCCTCGACCTGCATCAGGCGGGTCGGTTCGCCGCGGACATCGTGGCAGGTCGCCTGGATGAGGATGCCGTAGACGCGGTCGATGGCGAAGGTCACCTTGGCCGGTTCGGCGCCGGCCGGGTTGGCGGCTTCGTAGACGTTCACCGGACGGCGGCGGCGTTCCGTCGTGACGTAAGTCGTCTTGGGCCAGTGCGTGAACGGCATCTGCAGGTCAAACGGCGAGATCAGCAGTCCGTCGGCCAAAGGCACGAGCGGGGAACGGTCATCGAGTTCCTTGGTCGGCGCGCCTTTGAGCGAAACCCAGACGCGGCGTTCCTTCGCCGACTTGAAGGCGATGAACGAGAGAGCAGGTCGTCCTTGGGTATCCTTGATTTCTCCGCGGATCAGTTGGCCGCCGGCGGCCGAGCTCGCCCAGAGCGTGCCGGGAACCGGGGCCGAGGCTTCGCCGCGACGGGGTTTATGCGTGATCTCGAAACGTAGGCAAAGGTCGCCGCTGAGGCGTGAGTTGCGGAAGCTGGCTAGGAATTGCGTCGACTCCTCCTCCGTCAGCTTACGGAAGCCGGAGTTGGTGTTAGGCTGGGCGAGGGCGCCGAGCACGACGAGGCAGGCCAGCCAGCGAACGGTCAGGCTGAGCAGTCCGGGCTTCACTGCGGCTTACTTGGCCGGGGCCGGGGCGACGGGCTTGGCCGGAGTCGATGCGGCCGGGGCCGGGGTGGACTGGGGCTGGGCAGCCGGAGCGGCGACAGGGGCGGGGGCGGCGGCGGCCGGAGCAGCCGGGGCGGCGGTAGCGGCGGCGTCGAGGGCCTTGACGGTCGGCTTTTCGCGGGCGACGTAGCCCAGATACAGGCCGAAGCTGAGGATGAAGAGGACGACCGTGAGGGTCGTGGTCATCTTCGAAAGGACGTTGGCGGATTCGCCACCGAAGACGGTTTCGGCCGCGCCACCGCCAAGGGCCGCGCCCATGCCGGCGTTGGCGCTGGGGCGCTGCATCAGGATCACGAGGACCACGAGGATGCAGACGATGAAGAGGGCCACCACGGAGGCGGAGAGAAGGAAGTCCGACATGGCCCTATCCAAGGGGTCGTTTCCCCATAAAACAACGCCAAAATCAGGCCTGGAGGTAGCTGCCCCCGGAGACCCGGTAGGTCAGCCACTCGCCGGAAGGCGGCGGGACGGTGCCTGTCGCGATAACCTGATGCTTTTCGCCGACTTCTTCCCAGAAGGCCCGGCGGCGGGTGTCGTCCAGTTCGCCGAGGACATCGTCGGCCAGGATGACGGGCGGGGTCGGGGCGCGTTGGGTGTCGCGTTGCAGGCGGGCGAGGCAGAGGGCCAGGACCAGGAGGCGTTGCTGGCCTTCCGAGGCGTAGTCGGCGGCGTCCTGTCCTCCGAAGATCATCGAGAAATCATCCCGCTGCAGGCCGCGGAGGGTCGTGCCCGTCGCGAGGTCGGCGCCGCGGGTCTTCGTCCAGACTTCGGCGAGCTGGTCGGCCGGAACGTCGGGCGCATAGCGGAGGTCGGCGCCCTTGTCGGGGAAGCCGGCGCGGGCGCAGGTCTCGCGCAGCGTCGCGGCGAGTTCTGGCAGCACGCGCGCGCGGGTGGCGGCGATCAGCTGGGCCGGAGCGAGCATCGCCTTTTCGAAGGCGCGGAGTTCTTCGTCGGAACGCACGTCGGACTTCAGCAGTGCGTTGCGTCCTTCGAGCGCGCGGCCATAGTCGCGCACCGCGGTCAGGTAGGAGGCGTCGGTGCCGCCGATCGCGGCGTCGAGCCAGCGCCGACGGTTGGAGGGGGAGCCGCGAACGAGCCGGAGGTCGTCGGAGCAGAAGACGATGGTCGGGAACTGGCCGAGATGCTGGGCGACGGACGCGACGGGCGTGCCGTTGAGCAGGGCTTTGCGCGAGCCCTTGGCCAGGCGGAGCTCGATCTCGGCGTGCTCCGTCGGCGAGAGGCGGACGTCGAGGCGGAGGCGGGCTTCCGTGCAGCCGGCCCGGACGAGCGGGGTGATGTCGGTCGTGCGGAAAGAGCGAAAAGAGGACACCAGGGCGGCGGCCTCGAGCAGGTTGGTCTTCCCCTGGCCGTTGTCGCCGAGCAGGAAGACGCGCGGGGCGTCGGTGATGACGTCGGCGAAGGTGAGGTTACGGAAATCAGCCGCCCGGATGCGGGTCAGGCGCATGGCTTATTCCGGGAGGAGGATGACCGTCCCGATCTTCGGCAGGTTGTTCACCGAGGTCATCTTATCGCGATTGGCGTTGAAGATGGCCGAGACGCGGGTCGCGCTGGCGTCGCCGTAGACCTTGCGGGCGATGCCCGTGAGGCTGTCGCCTTTCACGATCGTATACTGGCGGTAGCGTTGCGGCGCGCCGTCGGCGGCGGTCGCCGGCTTGTCGGCCGGCTTGTCGCCCGTGGTCTTGGGCGGAAGGACGAGGCCTTTCTGCGTGCGGTTGTAATCGGCGAGCTCCCGCTTGAGTTTCTCGTTCTCGAGCTGCAGCGCGCGGAGGCGGGCGTTGAGGTCGGCGTTGCCGAGGGCGTCGGGTTCCATCGGCCGGCCGGGCAGCTGCTGCATGAACTGCTTCTCGGCCGTCTTGATCATCTGGCGCACGATGTTCGACTGTTGGGAGGTCGGCTTCATGCGGATATACTGGTTGAAGTGGTAGATTGCCGGGAGCGGGTCCTGCAGCTCGAGGTACATGCGGCCGGCTTCGAGGTGGGATTCCGCGGCGCCCTTCTGGTTGTCGATGACCTTGAGGAAGCTTTCGAGGGCCTTACGGACTTCGCCTTGCTTGTGGAACGTCTGGCCCTGGCGGAATTCCGGGTCGTCGACGTCGAGGGTGCGGGAGTCGGCCCGCGAGCCGTCTTCGCAGCCGACGAGCAGGAGGAAAGAGAGGGCGAAAACGACGCGGACCATGGTCCGGACAATCTTCGTCAGCGTAGTCTCCTTCAATCCCAAATCATTCACCGAGCGCCCGTGCCAAGGCCGTGGGCAGGTCGGGTGTCTCGAAGCGGAAGCCTGCCTGGAGCGCGACGGCCGGCAGCACGCGGAGGTCGCCGAGGACGGTTTCGTCGCCCATCTGGCCGAAGAGCAGGCGGACGGCCCAGGCGGGGGCGGGGAGGAAGGCGGGGCGACGCAGGACCTTGCCAAGGGCGCGGGCGAAGTCGGCTTGGGCGCAGGGTTCGGGGCTGACGGCGTTGACGGCCGGCGGCAAGGACGGCTGCGACAGGCACCAGGCGATCAGGCGGACGAGGTCCCCGAGGCGGATCCAGCTCATCTGTTGGCGCCCGTCCCCGATGGGTCCGCCGAGTCCGCAGCGGAAGGCGGGCAGCATCGCCTTCAGGGCGCCGCTTGAGGCCGCGAGCACGACTCCGGTGCGAAGGCAGGTCGTGCGGATGCCGGCCTGGCGGGCGGGTTCGACGGACGCTTCCCAAGCCGCGGAGACCTCGCCCAGGAAACCTTCGGAGGAGACGGGGGAGGATTCGTCAAGTTCCTCGGGACGGCGGATGCCGTAACGTCCGATGCCGGACATGGAAAGGAAGAGCTGGGGCCTGGCCTGAAGTCCGGCCAAGGCCTCGGCGAGGAGACGGGTGCCGTCGCGGCGGCTCGCCATGATGCGTTCCTTGGCGGCGGCGGACCAGCGTTGCGCGATGGGTTCTCCCGCGAGGTGGATGACGGCGTAGGCGCCTTCGAGCGCGGGGCGGTCGATCTGGCCGGTCAGGTGATTCATCCCGCCAGGTCCGTCATGACGGGAGCGGAAGGGCACGACCGCATAACCGAGCGCGGCGAGGTGACGGGCCACGGCCTTGCCGACCAATCCCGTGGCGCCGGTCAGGATGACTTTACGCGGTGCGCTCATGAACCTTGGGTAATCTGAACGTCCCGGAAGGCAAGCGGGCGGCCCGAATGATCGGTCAGTTCGCCGCCGGCTTGTTCACGACGAGGATCCACGGCTTACCCGGGGTCGGGTAATAACCGATCTTCTCGACGCGGAGGCCTTCGGTGGCGCGGGCATCGGCGAACTGCAGCACGATGTCCGATTCTTCGGGGCCGCCCGGATGTCCCGTGTAGGACACGCAGATGAGACGTCCGCCGGGGCGCAGCGAGGCGAAGGCGGCGTCGAGGGCCGTCTGCGTGGAGTCGGGGCGCGTGATGATGTCAGGGTTGCCTCCGGGCAGATAACCCAGGTTGAAGATCGCGACGCCGACCTTGCCGGCTTGCGCGGGCGTGAGGACGGCGGCGAGTTCGGCGTGGCTGCGGAGATGCACCGAGACGCGGTCGAGCAGGCC
>JAURFU010000089.1 GCA_030834165.1 Verrucomicrobiota bacterium | reverse complement strand
GAGGCCCTCTCGCTCGCCGACCGCGCCACGATCGCCAACATGGCCCCGGAATACGGCGCGACGATGGGCTTCTTCCCGGTCGACGACAAATCCCTCGACTACCTCCGCCAGACCGGCCGCGACGAGGCGCACATCGAGCTGGTAAGGGAGTACTACAAGGCGCAGGGGCTCTTCGGCATCCCGAAGGCCGGCAGCATCGACTACACGCATGCCATCGACCTCGACATCGGCACCGTCGTCCCCTGCGTGTCCGGCCCGAAGCGCCCGCAGGACCGCATCGACCTTCCGAAGGCAAAGGAAACGTTCAATGCCCTCTTCACCGCGCCCAAGGACAAGAACGGCTTCGGCAAGGCCGCAGCCGATCGCACCGCCTCCGCCCCCGTGGGCGCCACGGGCCGTTCGCTCCAGCACGGCTCCGTCGTGATCGCTGCGATCACCTCCTGCACCAACACGTCGAACCCTTCCGTGATGGTGGCCGCCGGCCTCGTCGCCAAGAAGGCCGTCGAGAAGGGCCTGAAGGTGAACCCGAACGTGAAGTGCTCGCTGGCCCCCGGCTCCCGCGTGGTCACCGACTACCTCAACGAGATCCAGCTCTCCGGCTACCTCGACCAGCTCGGCTTCAACCTCGTCGGCTACGGTTGCACGACCTGCATCGGCAACTCCGGCCCGCTCGACGCCGACATCGAAGGCGCGATCAAGCAGGGCGACCTCGTCACGGCCTCCGTGCTCTCGGGTAACCGCAACTTCGAAGCCCGCGTCCACGGCGCGGTCCGCTCGAACTTCCTGATGTCCCCGCCCCTCGTCGTCGCCTTCGCCCTCGCCGGCCGCGTCGACATCGACCTCGACTCCGAGCCGCTCGGCACGGGCAAGGACGGCCAGCCGGTCTTCCTCAAGGACGTGTGGCCCTCCCAGGCCGAAGTCGCCGACCACGTCGCCCGCGGCCTCAAGCCCGCGATGTTCAAGTCGAAGTACGCCGCCGACTCCCTCGCCAACGCCACCGCCGAGTGGAAGGGCGTCCAGGGCGGCACCGGCGCGCGCTTCAGCTGGAAGGAATCCTCCACGTACATCCAGGAGCCTCCGTTCTTCAAGGGCTTCTCGATGACGCCTCCTCCGGCACCTTCCCTCGCGAAGCTCCGCCCGCTGGCCATCCTCGGCGACTCCGTCACGACCGACCACATCTCCCCGGCCGGCGCCTTCAAGGAAGAGACCCCGGCCGGCAAGTTCCTCCTCGCGGCCGGCGTGTCGAAGAAGGACTTCAACTCCTACGGTTCGCGCCGCGGCAACGACCGCATCATGACCCGCGGCACCTTCGCCAACACCCAGGTGAAGAACGCGATGGCCGACGGCAAGGAAGGCGGCTTCACCAAGGTCCAGCCCGAGGGCAAGATCGAGGCCATCTACGACGCCTGCCAGACCTACGCGCAGCGCGGCGAAGGCATGATCGTCTTCGGCGGCGTCGACTACGGCATGGGTTCGTCCCGTGACTGGGCCGCCAAGGGTACCGCCCTCCTCGGCATCCGCGCCGTGGTCGCGCAGTCCTTCGAGCGCATCCACCGCTCCAACCTCCTCGGCATGGGCGTGCTGCCCCTCGAGTTCGCCGACGGCAAGAACGCCGCGTCGTATAACCTCGACGGCACCGAGACCTTCGACCTCGAGGGCCTCTCCAGCCCGATCAAGCCGAAGACGCCGGTCACCCTCGTCATCCGCCGCGCCAACGGCACGGTCGACAAGGCCCCGCTCATCGCGCGCATCGACACCGCGATCGAAGGCGAATACTACCGCCACGGCGGCATCCTGCCCTACGTCCTCCGCCAGATCCTGAAGTAAGGTCCGGCCTCAGGCGAAACCAAGGGCGGCTCCGCAAGGGGCCGCCCTTTTTCATATCTTGCCCCACACCTTACGGGGACTTAGACATCTGCCATGGAAATCGGCGTCATCAACGGCCCCAACCTCGACCGACTCGGCAAGCGCGAGCCGGAGGTCTACGGCACCCAGACGCTCGGCGACCTCGAGAAGCTCATCGAGAAGCACGCCAAGGCCGCCGGCGCGAAGACCCGCTTCTTCCAGTCCAACCACGAAGGCGAGATCATCGACACGATCGCGAAGTGGGCCGACAAGGGCGTGAAGTTCCTGGTGATCAATCCGGGAGGCCACACCCACGTCTCGGTCGCCCTCCGCGATTCCATCGCCGGCAGCGGCATGCGCGCCGTCGAGGTGCACATCTCCAACATCTACAAGCGCGAGGAATTCCGTCACAAGTCCGTCACGGCCTCCGCCTGCGAAGGCGTGATCACCGGACTGGGCTCCGAAGGCTACCTGCTCGCGGTCGACTTCCTGGTCGCCAAGGCCGCGGCGAAGCCGGCCAAGGCCGCCAAGGCGAAGAAGAAGTAAGCGGCGGCGTCGAGGGCTGGATGGAGGACTGCGTTGAGGCCTGAATAGAGGTCACGAGCACCCCTGCCTACGGACAGCGCGGATCAGGCGGCCGACTCAAATCGAGGAATCTTAGCCAACGCAGGCGAAACGGGAGAGATTACACTCAGGACGGAGAACCGAGCCCTCGCAGAGGTAGGACGCCATCTCGTCGGCCATGAGCGGAGCCCAGACGGTGCCGCGCGGCCCGAGTCCGCCGAACAGGTGCGTGCGCGGCTGCTGCGGGTGCGTGCCCATGAAAGGATGGCTGTCCGAGGTGCACGGACGGACGCCGGCGATGTGCGCGGTGACCTCGACCTGCACCTCCTGCGCGAAATAGCCGCGGAAGCGGCGGATGAGCTTCTCCTTCTGCGGCTCGGTGGGAGCCTCATCCAGCTGCTCCCACTGCCAATTGGTGCCGGTGCGCCAGACCCCCTGCCCCAGCGGCAAGGCCCAGCCTTCGCGGTTCAGGATGTAAGGCTTGTCGGCGACGGAGGTACGTAAGGTCAGGGCTTCGCCTTTCGCCGGCTGCCACGGGAGATACTTGAACGGGCCGCGCTGAGCGGACTTGTAGCCGTCGCAATAGACGATGGCGCCGGCGCGGAGGGAGCGCCACGTGACGCCTTCGGCGTCGGCCACCGCCTCGGCCGGATCGAACGCTGCTTGGGTGAGGCTGCCGTCGGCCAGGAGTTCGGCGCGGACCTCCGCCAAGAGCTTCGGCAGATCGACCCACGCGCCGTTCATGAGCGCGCCGCCGAAAGCATCGGTCAGACCGGCGTCGAGCTCGCCCTGCGCGGAGGTCACGCGTTCGATGAAAGGTTGGCAGCTCACGCATTCGGTACGTTTGAGCCCTTTGCCCCGCTGCTCCTCATCGACGAACATCCGGTAGACCTGGGTCGGCCGGAAGACGCCGCGTGCCGTGAGGCGTTCCTTCGCCGCGGCGAAGAGCTCAGGGTAATCCTTGGTCAGGGTGAAACGTCGTCCCGTCAGCGGGGTCATCAGGCCGGCGGCGACCTGCGAGGAGGCGGACTTCCAACCGTCATCGACGACGTGGACCTTGCGGCCCCGCCGGCGCAGTTCCTGGGCGAGCAAGGAGCCCGCCAGGCCTTGGCCGACGATCAAAAAATCAACCCGCATCACCGGAAGGAGACGCAGGTCGAGGGAAGGTCAACTTTCGGCGGTCTTTTGTCAGAAACCGACCGCGTTCTTGGTGCCCTGCTTGGTCACGATCTTCTCGTCGGTCCAGACGGCGACGCCACGCTTTTCCTCGACCAGGGTGAGCTGGAACACGAAGGAGCTCTGGCGGGTGCTGCCGGCGTTGCTGCGGTCTTCGAGGATCTTGCCCTTCAGGACGTATTCGGCCTTGGGTCGCGCGGAGGCGTCGGCGGCAGGCTCGCTGTCGAGCAAGGTCACGCGGCCGGCATTGACCAGCGGCACGGTGATCTTGGAGAGCAGCAAGGAGGTATCGAAGTTGTCAGCGGTGTCGTTGGTGATCGTGCCCAACCGGAGGACGGGCGCGCCCTTGGAGAAGGACGGCGACGAGACCATGGACTGGAGCATCTGCGAACCTGCGGTGGCGAAGTCCTGGATATCCACCTTACCGAGGCTGACCACGAGCTCGCGGCCGTTGGGGTCCTTGTAGGTCGCAGGCGTGCCGCAACCG
>JAURFU010000088.1 GCA_030834165.1 Verrucomicrobiota bacterium | reverse complement strand
CGCGAGGGCGGTGTCCATCGACTTGTCGGCGAGGTCGGTGAAATACTTGCCGACCTGTTCGGGCATGAGCATGCCCTTGTAGATGATGGTGCGGCACGACAGGGAGCTGGCGTAGTAGAACTCGTCCTTGCCGGCGTCGCGGATCTGGTGGTGGGCCTGCTTGCTCAGGATGAAGAGCCTGCGCTCGAAGTCCTGGTCGGTGGCGCAGTCGGCCGGGCGGCCGAGGAAGGCCTGGCGGACGACGGGCTCGCTGCTGATGGCGGTCTTGCCTAGGGAGGAATTGTCGACGGGGACGGTGCGCCAGCCGAGGACGGACAGGCCGAGGGACTTGGCGATCTCGGCGAAGGCGGCCTCGGTCGCGGCGCGGATCTTGGCGTCCGGGGAGACGTAGAGCATGCCCACGCCGTAGTGGCCGGGCTTGGGGAGGTTGGCCGGGCCGTGCTTGGCGAAGAACCCGTGGGGGAGCTGGAGCAGGATGCCCGCGCCGTCGCCGGTGTTGGTCTCACAGCCGCAGGCGCCTCGGTGGTCGAGGTTCACCAGGATGGTGAGGGCCTGCTGGATGATATCGTGCGAACGCTTGCCCTTCATCTGGCAAACGAAGCCGACGCCGCAGGCGTCATGCTCAAACTGGGGGTCGTAGAGACCCTGTTTTTCGGGGAGTCCGGGATTCTTCATTTCTGGTGTGGGCAAAGGTGGTCGGATGGGCCGGCGGCTGAGCCGCCGGATGCCTTGGCGGAGACCGCAAGACGATTAAATCTAGTGGGCAATAATCCCCCTCTGTCAAAGGCAACTTATGGATAGGTCCGAGGGGGCCGGGACCAGGGTTTCGTGCCAACTCCACGGCTCGCCAAACGCTCGGGCGCTTTTGGTTATTTTTGTTAGGAAAAAGCCCAAAGTGCGACACGCCGACCGCCGCTGCGGACGCCGTCGGCGCGCTCCGCCCGCCTGCGTCTCCCTTGACTTTATCGTCCGCCCGCCCGACATCCCAGGCCATGAAAGCCGACAACGATCTTTACCGACAGTTGCGCGCGTTGCCGGCCGCTCAGCTCTGGGAGATCGAAGTCCCGAAGTTCGACCAGCTCGGGCCGAAGGAGCGCAATCAGCAGGTCGCCCTGGTCCGGGCCGTGGGCGTGGTCTTCGCGACCTCCCGCAATCCGGAGATGAAGGCGGCGGTGAAGGCCTGGATGATCGGCCTCCTGCAGGACCCCTCCGAGAAGATCCGTCGCTACGCCACCGCCGCCATCCCGAAACTGGGGGGCGACGAGGAGTCCGAGCGCAAGCTGATCGACATCCTTAAGACCACCGAGGTCGAACGGGAGAAGAAGAAGGTGGCCTCGGCCCTCGAGAAGATCGGCGGCGCGGCGACCCTCAAGGCGGTCGCGGGTGCCGGCGAGAAGCTCATCGACGAACAGAAGGTCCGCGCGAGCGTGGCCCGTCAGGAAGGCCCGAGCAACGTCCGCCTCGACGCCGTCGTCCCGAAGCACCCCGGCCTGCGCCTCCACCTGCGCTGCCGCAAGGGACTCGAATCCATCGTGGCCGACGAGGTGCGCGAAGACGAAGGCCGCGGCGGCAAGTTCCGCGTGGTCGAGGTCCGCGGCTGCTTCGTGGTGGTCGAGCCGAAGGACGCCTTCACGCTCGGCGAACTCTACCGGCTGCGCTGCTTCGACACCGTGGCCTTCTTCCTGGCGTTCATCCGCCAGCCGGGTTCGGCCGAAGCGCTCGACGTCCTGGCCAAGGCCATCGCTTCGCCGCTCGCCGAGAAGCTGATGCTCGCGCTCACGCAGGGCGCCGCCCGTTACCGCCTCGGCATGATGGCCGAGGGCAATCACGATGACGCCGTGGCCAAGGTCACGAAGAAGGCCTTCACGCTGAATCCGCGCGTGCTCAACGACGCCCGCGAATCCCCGTGGTCCGTCGACGTGCACTTCGACGAACGCAGCGCCCTCGTGGAGCTGCGCCCGCGCATCTCACCGAACCCGCGTCTCTATTACCGCACCGACGCCGTCAACGCCGCCTCGCACCCGCCGCTGGCGGCCTGCCTGGTGCGCGTGGCCGGACGTCAGGACAAGGAGATCGTCTGGGATCCGTTCTGCGGCTCGGGTCTGGAGCTCATCGAATCGGCGTTGGCCGGCGGGGTGGGGCAGGTGGTCGGCACCGATGTCGACCCGGCCGCGATCGCGATCGCCGAGGCCAACTTCAAGGCCGCCAAGCTACCTGGCACCAAGGCCGCGTTCCATGCCTGCGATTTCCGCGACATCATCCGCATCCCGGAACTCGACCGCGGCAAGGTCTCGCTCGTGATCTCGAATCCGCCCCTCGGCCGTCGCGTGCGCGTGCCGAACATGCACGGGCTCTTCACCGACCTCTTCAAGATCGCGTCTGAAGTCCTGCGTCCGAATGGACGCCTGGTCTTCGTGAATCCGTTGCGCCTCTCGTCCGTCGACCCGACCCTGCGGCTGGAATCCAGCCGCACCGTCGACCTCGGCGGTTACGACTGCCGCCTCGAGGTCTACCGGAAGCGCTGAGCTGTAATGAGGACGATCCTACCCGCCAGCCTGTTCGTCCTTGCCGTTTTTCTCTTCGGATGCTCCGAGCCTAAGCCGGAGGTCGTCCAGGCGGAGACGCATCTGGCGGCGATCCGCGCTGCGGGTCTCGTATCCGATGGTCTGAAGTCGGTGGAGGTCGGCGAGGTCCGGCGCATACGGCCCGAGCCGACGCGATGGCAGCGGCAGGGGCGTCCGTTCTGGTGGGCCGAGCTGCGCTGCACCGAAGGGTCTGCGGGTTATCTGGCCTGGACGGATGACGGACGCCTCATCGACTTTAGCGTCGAAGGACTGCGTCATGCGACTACGCCGCAGGCCTTCGCCTTGGCGGGAGTGCCGCCTATCCAGCAGTTCCCGATGAAGTCGCCGGATGGTGCGCTCGTCGCCTCGGGCTGCGTGCCGACGGCTGGCGCGAGTCTGATCGCCTTCTGGGCCGCGCGTCCGACCACGGCGGCATGGGGCGGGGAAGGGGAGCAGGCATTGGTGCGTCGCCTGCGGAGCCGCCTGCGGATGGGCGTGATCCCGGACGCGGAAGGATACACTGATGGAAAGATGTCCTTGGCTGGGGCGTTTCCGGAGCAACTCGCGGAGG
Organism: Verrucomicrobiota bacterium; assembly: GCA_030834165.1. Classification (GTDB taxonomy): domain Bacteria; phylum Verrucomicrobiota; class Verrucomicrobiia; order Opitutales; family UBA953; genus UBA953. Next base: position 1,093 of record JAURFU010000088.1, on the reverse strand, counting down.
CCTTGCAGGCCGATGCGGATGAGCGCGGCGTGGATGTCGATGTTGCGATCTCCGGATACGACCGCCGGTTCTTGAGCGCCGAGCTTTCCGCCGGTCGTCCGGTGCTCGTGTCGTGCATGGTCTTGGTGCCGCGTAAGCCGCAGCTCAGCTGGGGGCATCAGGTCGTGGCGGTGGGACGGGCCGAAGTCGGCGGCGTCCACTACGTCGGCGTCATCGACAACTTCTACGAGCCCAGGCTCGCGGGCACTATCCGTTGGATCGCCGAAGACCGCGTGAACCTTCTCGTCCTCGTCAGACCGCGGCGCTGACCAACGCCGAAAGCCTGCGACCGGGTGGTCGCAGGCTGGTCGCTTCTCAAATGGTGGAGGTGGTGGGAGTCGAACCCACGTCTTCCTACCCTTACGTCGTAACTTCTACATGCGTAGCTTCATCATTGATCTCGATCGCGTTTGGGGATGAGCACCCGTGCGACCTATCTGTATTCTCACTTACCCCGGAGATAACAGCTAAAGGAGGGGATCGCCCACGTTAACCGAGCTGATCCAGGACTGCAGGCGCGCCCTGGGGCTCGTCGCTGTACTTAGGCAGCGAGCGCGAGAACGTTGTCGTTCTCGAACGTGATGGTGTTTTTAGCAGTTATAGTGCTGCCCGTTGGATTTAAGAGGTTACGAACTACCCTCTGCATGCCGTCGCGATATCTTGGCGGGAATCGAATCCGGAACACCCCCGAAATGAGACGTCGGTCATTTGCGGGATCCGACTGAGAAGGAACGAGGTCAATTATCCTCATCCAGCCCGGATTGTCAAGGGATGCAGAGGCATCGGTGGTGGCGGTAAGCGGTTAGCGGTTGGCGGTAAGAATAAACCATGAAAGGGGAGGTGAAAGGGGGTGTGACGTGAGTTTGGATTTCCTTGTTTGGCCTATCCGCTAACCGCCAGCCGCTAACCGCTTTGCCCCCAAATTTCTCTTTCCCCGTGCGTCGCGCTCGGGATAGTCGGCTTCGTCCATGAATGTCTTCTCCGCCGACGTCGCGCTGGCCATCACCCGTCTCGGGCTGCTGATCCTGCTCGGTTGGTTCATGGCCCGGCAGGG
>JAURFU010000087.1 GCA_030834165.1 Verrucomicrobiota bacterium | reverse complement strand
GGCAAACGCGTGGCCCTCAGTGGTGGCGACATCGCCGTGGCCATGGCGCGTGCGGAGCTGGACAAGAAGATCGACGAATGGATCAAGGCCGACGGACTGAAGGCCCTGAAGGTGAAGCTGCGCGGCAACGACGCCGCCTGGGACTTCGAGCGCCTCAAGCGTGTCGCTGAGATCGGTCTGCCGCTCGGCGTCGAACTCTTCACCGCGGATTTCAACTGCACCGTGACGGATCCCGCCTACGTGAACGGCGTCCTCGACCGCGTGAAGGCCGAACTCCCGGAACTCTGGCGGCGACTCAGCTACGTCGAGCAGCCGTTCCCCTACGAGCTCGAGGAACATCCGATCGACGTCCATTCGGTCAGCGAGCGGATGCCGCTCTTCCTCGACGAAAGCGCGCACGACTGGCGCATCGTCCGCCTCGGCCGCCGGCTCGGTTGGACCGGCGTGGCGCTCAAGACCTGCAAGACCCAGACCGGCGCGCTCCTCAGCCTCTGCTGGGCCCGCGCCCACGGGATGCAGCTGATGGTCCAGGACCTCACCAATCCCATGATGGCCCAGATGACGCACGTCCTCCTGGCCGCCCACGCCCCGACGATCGCGGGCGTGGAGACGAACGGCATGCAGTTCTATCCGGCCGCTTCGGCTCCCGAAGCGGCGGCGCACCCGGCCCTTTACGCCCGCCGCGACGGACAGGTCGACGGCTCGAGCCTGCGCGGCCCGGGCTTCGGTTATCGTCTCGCCGAAATCGTCCGCCAGCTGCCTCCGGCGCGTCGTTCGGCCGGCGCCTGATCGCCAATCGGCTTGCCTGCGGGGGAAGGGGAGGGTTTGTTCACCTCACACCCCCGCCCAAATCATGCTCCGCTCGCTCCTCCTCTGCCTGCTGTCGCTCAGCGCGTTCGCCGCCGACGCCCCGAAGCGCAAGGTCCTCTTCTTCACCAAGTCCTCGGGCTACGAGCACGAGGTGATCTCCTACAAGAAGGGTCAGCCCAGCTTCGCCGAGAAGCAGCTCCTCGAGCTCGGCGCCGCCAACAACATCGAATTCGTCTTCTCCAAGGACGGCTCGAAGTTCTCGCCGGAGTACCTCGCCCAGTTCGACACCGTGATGTTCTACACCACCGGCGACCTCTGCTCCGAAGGCACCGACAAGAACCCCCCGATGACCATGGCCGGCAAGCAGGCCCTCTTCGACTTCGTGAAGTCCGGCAAGGGCTTCGTGGGCACCCACTCCGCCGCCGACACCTTCCACACCGACAACGAGGCCGTGAAGGGTCCGGAGCGTTTCAAGAACCATGGCGACAAGGCCGACGCCTACGTCTGCTTCCTCGGCGCCGAGTTCATCCGCCACGGCAAGCAGCAGGCCGGCGTGAACAAGGTCATCGACAAGACCTTCCCCGGTTTCGAAAAGGTCGGCGACTCGTTCTCCTTCGTCGAAGAGTGGTATACCCTCAAGGACTTCCGTCCGGAGATCCACGTCCTCACCGTCTTCAACGACCCCGCCCTCGAAGGCGACGACTACAAGCGTCCGCCCTTCCCGAACTGCTGGGCCAAGCACGAAGGCAAGGGCCGCGTCTTCTACACCGCCATGGGTCATCGCGACGACGTCTGGACCAACCCGACCTTCCAGCAGATCCTGGTCGGCGGCCTCAAGTGGGCCAACGGCGACGCCAAGGCTCCCGACATGACCCCGAACCTCCTGAAGGTCGCCCCGGGCGCCATGACGAATCAGCCTTACACCCCGACGCCCGCCCCCAAGGCCAAGGCGCCGGCGAAGAAGCCTGAAGCCAAGAAGAAGTAAGTCCTCACGCAGGGCGGGCCGCAAAGCCCGCCTTGCTAATTTCTAGGGGGTTTCAACTGTCACCCCATGCGCGAGACCCCCGCCGAAGCCACGAAGATCAGCGAGCTGACCACCCACCAGAAGAAGTCCGGCTTCGCCGCCTGGCTGGGTTGGTTCTTCGACGGCCTCGACCTCCATCTCTACACCCTCGTCGCCACGGTCTTCGTGGCGGAGCTGCTGCTGGTGCCGGAATCCGATCCGTCCGTGCCGCTTTATGGTTCCTGGATCCAGGCGGCCTTCCTCCTCGGGTGGGCCCTCGGCGGCGCCTTCTTCGGCATCATCGGCGACCGCCTCGGCCGCAGCCGCACGCTGGTCCTGACCATCCTCACCTATGCGCTGTTCACGGGGCTCTCGTTCTTCGCGCAGACCTGGTGGCAGCTGATGATCTTCCGCTTCCTCGCCGCGCTCGGCATCGGCGGCGAATGGGCCGTCGGCGCCTCGCTCCTTTCCGAGACCTGGCCGAAGAAGTGGCGCCCGTGGATCGCGGCCGTGCTGCAGTGCGCCGTGAACTTCGGCATCCTCGCGGCGATCGCCGCGGTCTTCCTCCTCCAGCAAATCCCGGGCTACCAGCCGCGCTGGGTCTTCCTCATCGGCGTGCTGCCCGCGTTCGTGACCCTCTGGATCCGCAAGGAAGTGCCGGAGACCGACGAATGGTCGGCGGAGAAGGGCAAGCAGGCCGCTCCGACGATGGACGGGCTCTTCGGCGCGGACATCCGCCGCACGACGTTCATCGCCTCCTTGCTCTGCGCGATCTCCTTGACCGGCCATTGGTGCTTCATGTTCTGGCAGCAGGCGTTCATCCGCAACCATCCGGAGGTCGTGGCCCGTTCCTTGGACAAGGCCTCCGTCGTCTCCACCGCGCTCTTCTGCGTGATCGCCGCTTCGGTCGCCGGTAATTTCGCCTCCGGCTGGGCGGCGCAGCGCTTCGGTTACCGACGCGCGCTCGCCGGTTTCTTCGGCGCCTATTTCATCTTGATGGGTCTGACTTTTATTCCGTTCGTGACCAACCTGCCGTTCCTGCCTCCGTGGAGCCTCGCGGCCACCTACGGTCTTTACGCCGCCGTGGGCTTCTGCCAGGGCGTGTTCGGCCTCTTCACGATGGCCTTGCCGCCGCTGTTCCCGACGCTGCTCCGCACGACGGGCGCCGGCTTCAGCTACAACATCGGCCGCATCTTCGCCGCGGTCGGCACGGTCTTCTTCGGCATCTTCGCCAAGCCGTCCGACTTCAGCTCGGTGCTGCTCTACGCTTCGTTCCTGTTCCTGCCGGCCGCGATCCTCGCGCTCTGGCTGCCGATCGAAGAATCTACTTCCTGAGGCCGCCGAGGCCCGCGATCGCCTTGAACTCGGGCGCGGTGACCGGCGTGACGGAGAGACGGTTGCCCGGGCGCAGGATCAGCATCTCCTTCAGCGCCGCGCACTCGCGCAGGTCCGGCAGGCTGACCAGCCGCTTGAAGGCCTGGTGGAAGGACACTTCGATGCAGCTCCAGCGCGGATTGTCCTTGGTCGACTTGGCGTCGTAGTAATCGGACTTGGCGTCGAACTGCGTGGGGTCGTCGAAGGCTTCCTGGGAGACCTTGGCCACGCCGACGATGCCGGGTTCCTCGCAGTTGGAGTGATAGAAGAGCACGAGGTCGCCGACCTTCGCCGAGCGCATGAAGTTCCGGGCCTGGTAATTACGCACGCCGGTCCAGGGTTCCTTGCCCTTGCGCTCGAGTTCCTGGAAGGAGAACTCGTCCGGTTCGGACTTCATCAGCCAGTGGTGCATGCGGCCAACGTGCAGGGCAGGGCGGCTTTTTCAAGGCAGGGCTGAGGTCTTGCCCTTTCCTTCGCGTCCCGCCTAATCGCCCCGTGCGCCTGCTGGACTCCCATTGTCATCCGGAATACGCCCTCAAGGCCGGCCGTCTCGCCGCGTGGGTGCAGGAGTGCCGCGCCGCCGGCGTCGAAGGCGTCGTGGCCATAGGCACCGACCTCAAGGACTGGTCCGAGTATCGTGAGCTCGCTTCGTCGCAGCCGGATTTCTTCCGTCACACCGTCGGCCTCCATCCCTGCCACGTCGAGGAAGGCTGGGAGGACATCGTCGCGGCGATCTCGCCTTATTTCGCCGACCAGACGATGCCCGCCGCGCTCGGGGAGATCGGTCTCGATTATTTCCGCCTGCCGGCCAACGTCGCCGAGGCCGAGCGCATCAAGGGCTGGCAGCAGGAGGCGTTCCGCCGCCAGTTGTCGCTGGCCTACCAGTTCGGCTGCCCGGTGGTCATCCACTCCCGGCATGCCTTCGACGACTGCGTGCGGATGATCGACGCCAGCGGCGTCGTCATCGCCCGCCAGGTGGCGCGGCGGTAGACCCGGCGGTTGGCCAGGGCCAGAACCGCAAGCACCACGGTGGCGATGATGGCGATATCGAGAAGCACGCCGGGCCTCGGTAAGTGGCGGAGGCGTCA
>JAURFU010000086.1 GCA_030834165.1 Verrucomicrobiota bacterium | reverse complement strand
AGAAACTCAGAGTAGAGGCTCATCCTATACTTGCCCGGATTGGTAGGGACAAAAAAAGACCCCCATCGCTGGGGGTCTCGTTTGCCTTTCGGCGGCTGATTAGGCCGTGGTGAGGCGGTTGAGCGAGGTCGCGCGACCGACAGCGGCACCGAAGAGCAGCGTGGCGGTGACGTTGTAGTAGCCGCTCTGCTCCTGGCCCATGAGGACCTGGACGCCGAGGCCGGTGTCGGCATCGACAGCGTTGGCGACTTCGAAGCCCGGGATTTCGCCCATCGGGAGAGCCGAGGCGACCGCGATGGCGTCAGCGCCGCAACCGAAGCCCGCGAGGGACTCGCTGTTGGTCGGGAGGCTGTTCCACTGGTAGACCGAGGCACCGGCGAGGGTACCGATCTGGCCGGAGGTCAGGATGCCGGCACCGAGGACGGAGTTGCCGATGATGGTGGCGTCCCCGAGGAGGCCGTTCGCGTAGGTCGGGTTCAGGATGAACGCGCGGGGCTCAGCGGCCTTGGCGGCGTCGAGGACGCCCTTGGCGGTCACGACTTCGGCGTAGGTCAGCGCGGCGCCGGTGTCGACGTTCGAGCTGTAGTTCGCGTTGGTGATGAGGGCGCCGATTTCAGCGAGGCACTTTTCGGCGAGCGCGTTGGCGGCGGTCGGGACGAAGGCGTTGTTCAGGAACTGGGCGCCGTACATCTTGACGTCGAGGGGCGAGAAGCGGCTCGACACCTTGAAGTGCTTGAGGGTGACGTTCGCGGCGGTGATCGTCGCGTCGTCCTGGGTGAGGTAGCCGCCGGTGGAGAACTCGGTGGCGGTGGAGGTGCCGATCAGCGGGACCTGGACGGTCTTGCCGGCGCCGGACTCAGCGGCGGTGAAGACGCTGGAGAAGGCACGGAGGGCGGGGAGCTTGCCCTTGAGGGAAGCGATGACGGACTCGGCCAGGATGGCCGGGGCGTTTGCGATGGAGTTAGCCATGGTGTGTTAGGATAGGGTGAGGGTTAGAGGGAAATTAGATGGCAGCCTTGATGATGGCGTGCTTATGGGCGGCGAAGTATTCGTTGCGCTCCTTCGAGCCGACCGGGAGAGAGAGGAAGGTCGCCATGTGGTCGACGGCCTCGGCGCTGGGCTTGCCATCCGCGGGGCTGATTTCGACCGGGGCGACGCCGACGGAGGCCACGATCTTCGCGGCTTCCTTGGAGGCGCTGACCTTGGTGGCCTCGAGGGAGGCGACCATCTGCTTGAGGCTGTCGACTTCCTTGGCGGCCACTTCGAGGGCGGCCACCAGTTCGGCGACCTTGGCGTCCTTCGACGCGGCTTCGACCTTGAGGGCTTCCAGTTCGGAAGCGACGCCCACGGTGAGTTTTTCGACGGTGGCACGGAGGTCGTCGCGCTCGGCGGTGACGCCCGAGATGGCGGCGGTGGCTTCGAGAAGCTGTTCTTCGATGGTCATCTTGTAAATGCTGTTATTGGAATTAGCCGAGGCTTCGCGGTCCAACTGCTCGACCTTGCGCTCGGCCCATTCGGCGGTCCGCATGATGTCGCCGGAGGTAGGTCCGCCCCACAAGGCCCACGCCACGGCGCCCGCTCCAGGGAAGCCGTCGTTGCCGGGTTTGTTCTTCGGGGCGTCCATGTCGGCTTCGTGCCGGCGGAACCACGGACCCATGCGGCGGACCTTGTCTTCGGACACCGATCCGTCCGCCATCTCGCGGGCTTCGCGCAGGGTCTTGTCCGTCACGCCGTCGCCCGACTTGCCCTCGGCGTGCCATTCAAGGCCACGCTTGGCCGCGTCGACGACGTAGTCTGGGACGCTGATCGCCATCAGAACGAACGCAGGGCGTCGTTGAAGGAGTCCGCAAGGCCCGTGACGAGTCCCTGCTGGGCGGCCTGCTTGCCGGAGAAGGTCTGACCTTCCATGGCCTCGGCCTTCACCATCTTCCGCTTCATGTTCACGGCTTCCTTGAACTCGGCGTGGATGGTGTCCACGGAGGCTTGGAGGTTGCCGAGTTGGTTCTCGTCCAGGCTGGTGCCTTCGATGCCGGCACCCTTGAACTTGCCGGACTTGATGACGACCATCTTGATGCCCGCCATCTCGGCGGCCTTGGAGTAGTCGGGGATTGCCATGTAGACGCCGATGGAGCCGACGGTCGAGGACGGGCTGGCGACGACGCGGTCGGCAGCCGAACCGATCCAGTAGGCGGCAGACGCCATCTCGGAGTCCGTATAGGCGAGGGTCGGCTTGCTCAGGTTGCGGACCTTGTTGGCCAGTTCCTCGACGCCCGTGACGGTGCCGCCAGGGGAAGAGATTTGCAGGGCGACCTTCTCGACCTCGGGGTTCGCGGCGAAAGCGTCGATGGCGGCGGAGACGTCGTTCACGTCCACGGCGCCCATCATCTTCTCCAGGGGCGAGAGGCCCTTGCCGATGACGCCCACGATGGGCACGATGCCCACTCCGTCGACGACGTAAGGAGCCGGGGCCTGCCCGAACAACTGGGCGAGCATATCCGTGAAGCCGAACTTCTCGGCGAGGACGGCGTGGTCCTTGGCCTTGGTCGGGTCGATGAGAAGGGGCTCGCGGCCCGACAGTCCGTTGGTGAGGAAGCGCATGGTCTTAGGAATTGGGTTGGTCGAGCTCTTCGGGTTCTTCCTGATCGGCGGGCTCGTCTTCGCCTTCGGACTCGGACTCGATTTCCATCTCCGCCGGCTGGACCGTGCCGACCGGGGTGTTGGTCGGACGGAACAGCAGCTCGAACGGGATGCCGTATTCGGACGCGAGTTCCTTGATGTGCGCCATGTCGGCGGCTCGCTTCTGCATCTCGGAGCGGAAGTCCAGACCGCGCTGGGCGTAGAGTTCGGACATGGACAGCAGGCCCATCTCGACGTCGGCCCGGTCGTTAGCGGCTTCGCGGCCTGCGTCGACGGTGACGCTCTTCGGGGTCGTCCAGGAGACTTGGTTCCACATCGGGTCGTCAGGGAGTTCGCCGGCGGCGATGGCCTGACCGATGATGTAGCCCCACGTCGGGACGCAGAAGTTCTCGATGATGATGGTCTGATACTTGCCGAAGACGCGTCCAGCCTTGGCCGTGATGAGGCGCACCGTGGCCCCGCCGAGCTTCGACGAATCGCCGACGAACTCGTAAGGCAGCACGCCCTGGCTGATGTCGCGCTCCAGTGCGGCGAGGAAGCCGGTGAAGGTGGCGTTCGGGCGGTTGCTCTGGAAGGACGTCATGTCCTCCCCGGGCTCAAGGGCGATCAGTTTGCCGCCCATCGTGTTCGCGAGGTTGGCGTATGAGCCGTTGACCACGGCGCCGAGTTCGCCAGCCATGTCGCCGTCGAGGACGCCGCCCGTCTTCTTGATGATGCGGGTCACGTCGCCGTTGTCCTTCACGGCCTGCTTCTCGAGGGCGAGGATTTCCATCTCGTCCTGGATGCTGTTGATGCTGTGCTGGAGCAGGGGCACGCCGCGCGCGCCGCTCGCATACTCCTGGTCGACGACCATCATCATGGACTGAGCCAGAATCTGGCGGGACGAGCCGTCGGAGCGGTAGACGTTGACGGCGATGTATTCGCCATACGGACCGAACTGGATGCCGTCGTGCATCCCTTCGGGCACCTTGCCCTCCAGAGGGTCGCCGACGCGGTGGGCTTCCATCAGCTGAATCTTGGGTTCGCCGGCGCCGTTGCGGACCTTGGCCGCGAAGGAGTCGCCGTCGCGGATCATGCCGCGCAGCAGGATGGACTGGGCCTGATAGAACGAGAAGCGGTTCGTGATGTCGATGCGCTTGGCCTTCTCCGCGAAGTAAGCCTCGTAGCGTTCCTGCATCTCAGGGGTCGACGCGTGGCTCTGGGGCTTGATACCGTCCCCCACGGTATACAAACAGATATCGGCCAAAATTTGCTTGAAAAGACCGCTGTTCCTTTCTGCCCAGCGGCACTTGCGCACCATCGTCAGGCGGTCGTAGGGCGTCAGGTCGCGACGCAGGTCGCGCGGTTCGGCGCCGTAGGCCGCACGGCGGGCACGGGTCACGCCGATGCTCTGCCAATCGCCGTAGGAAGCCTGCGGCTGGGGCGTGGTCGGCTTCGCCTGCTTAGGGCGGAGGCTGACGGTCGGGACGGTCTTCTTGCGGGGTGCCATGGAAAGTTAGTCCTGGCGGTTCTGCCAGTCGGTCGAGATGACCGTGCGGCGAGAGCCGTAGGTGGCCGGGTCGAGGCGAGAAAGGGCGAACATCGCCTCGGCGAGCATCTCCTTGGGAGGCATCGCGAACTGCTTGGACGCGGACGAGCCGGAGTCGGAATAGGACATCAGGGTCTTACCCTCGGTGATCATGGCGACCGCCTTG
>JAURFU010000085.1 GCA_030834165.1 Verrucomicrobiota bacterium | reverse complement strand
GGCGAACGCGCCCCGGGCGGTTCCGCGGTCGAGGAATACGCGGCCGCGCAGCAGGAGGCCTTCCGCCTGGCGGGCCCTTCGTTCATGCGCCACTTCGACCTCAAGCAGGAGTCGCCCGCGGTACGCGCTTCCTACGGCGGCGAGTTCGGCCAGCGCTGCCTGCTCGCCCGTCGTCTCGTCCAGGGCGGCGTCCGCTTCGTCGAAGTCTCGCACAACCTGAATTTCATCAACGGGTCGGGCTGGGACGTACATAACGAAGGCATCGACAACCAGCACGTGCTCATCCGCGAGCTCGACCACGCCCTCGCGGGGCTGATCGAGGACCTCAAGCGTACCGGCATGCTCGACAAGACCCTCGTCGTCATCGGCACCGAGTTCGGCCGTCCGCCGGAATTCGACGGCAAAGGCGGACGCGGCCACCAAGGCACCGCCTTCTCGATGATCCTCGCCGGCGGCGGCCTGAAGCACTGCGGCGCCTACGGCACGACCGATGACCTCTCGAAGAAGGTCGTGGAGAATCCCGTCAGCATCCCGGACTTCCACGCCACGATCCTCGCCGCCCTGAACGTCGACACCTCGCGCGACCTCATGGCCGGCTCCCGCCCGGTCCCCGTGACCGACGGCGGAACGCCGATTGCGAAGTTGTTTTGAGGGTAGGTTGAAGCGGTTGGCGGTTAGCGGGTGGCAGATGGGAAAGACATCCAAGGAGTATGGAGTATAGGGGGAGTGCTTGCCTTTGGGTAGGCCTGACCACCCTTGGTCAGTCGAGCGGTTGAGCGAGGGCGCTCAACCCTACCCGATACAGGTGCCAGTAAATCTGCCCTCTGTCATCGATTCAGCCATCGATTCAGCCCTCAACTCAGTCCTCAACTCAGGCCTCAACTCAGGCCTCTTCGGGGCCAACCGCCAACCGCTAACCGCCAACACCTTGTCGCTAAATTGACATCCCCCCGTTATCCCTTCCTCCTGTGACCATGGCTCGCAAAGGCATCCTGCTCTTGAACCTCGGTTCGCCGAAAAGCACCTCGGTGCCCCACGTCCGGGAATACCTCCGCGAGTTCCTCGGCGACGAGCGCGTGATCGATTATCCCGCCGTCTTCCGCTTCGCCCTCCTCGAAGGCATCGTCCTGCGCACCCGCCCCAAGAAGTCTGCCGCCGCCTACGCGACCGTCTGGACCCCCGAAGGCGCCCCGCTGCTCGTCACGACCGAGAAGCTCCGCAAGAAGCTCGAGGCCGCCACCGGCCTGCCCGTGATCACCGGCATGCGCTACGGCACGCCGTCTTGCGCCGAGGCCGTCCAGGAAGTCCTCAAGCACGGCATCGACGACCTCTTCGTGATGCCGCAGTATCCGCACTATGCGATGTCCTCTTATGAGACCGTCGTGGTGAAGATCCAGGAGGAGCTCGCCCGCCTCGCGCCGAACCTGAAGTATCACGTGCTCCAACCGTACTTCAACGACCCGGCCTACATCGATTGCCTCGTCGAGTCCGCCAAGCCTTGGCTCAACAAGCCGTTCGACAAGATCCTGTTCTCCTACCACGGCGTGCCGGAACGCCACCTGCGCAAGGGCGACGCCTCCAAGGCCCATTGCACCAAGGTCAAGGACTGCTGCCTCCAGGCCAGCCCCTCTCACGCCAACTGCTACAAGCACCAGTGCGTGCAGACCACCCTGCTCTTCGCCCAGCGCGCGGGCCTTTCGCCCGACAAGTTCGAGATGTCCTTCCAGTCGCGCTTCGGACCGGAGAAGTGGGTCCCGCCCTACACCGACGAACGCTTCGAAGCCCTGCCCTCCGAAGGCGTGAAGAACCTGCTCGTCATGTGCCCGGCCTTCACCGCCGACTGTCTCGAGACCATCGAAGAGATCAGCGAGGAAGGTAAGGAAGACTTCCTGCACGCCGGCGGCGAATCCTTCGAACAGATCCCCTGCCTCAACGACCAGGACGTCTACGTGAAGTACCTCGCCGACCGCGCCACCGCGTGGAAGCCGAATCACATCTGAGCGAAGCGGAGCCGAGAAAGGGCCAGGGCCAGGGCTAGGGCTAGGTTTTTAGACCATGTCTTGGGTAGGGCGGGTTCTCCGAACCCGCCGTTGTGCCGATCGACCTACGCATCTCGTAAGACGAACGGACGGCTCGGAGAGCCGTCCCTACCTTGGCGTGATCCTCTAGCCCTAGCCCTGGCCCTAGCCCTAAATCAACCCTTCGCCACCGTCTCCACGACCGCTTGGAAGGTTTCGATGCGGGCCTGGGGCGTGATGCCGTGGCCGAGATTGAAGATGTGGCCGGGGTCGCCGGCGTTGTCGGCCAGCACGGCCTGGGTCGCGGAAACCGCGGCGGCGGGCTCGCCGGTCATGAACTCCGGATCGAGATTGCCCTGCAGGCAGATCGGACGACCGGCCAGCTTGCGCACCTGCGAGAGCGGCATGGTCCAGTCGACGCCGAGGCAAGGCACGCCGGTCTGGGCGAGCGCGGCGGCCTGCGGCGACTTGCCCTTGGCGTAAAGGATGACGGGCGCGCCGGCGGGCAGGCGCTCGAGGACCGCGCGGATGTAGCGGAGCGAGAACTCTTCGTAGTCGGCGCCGGTGAGCGCGGCGGCCCAGCTGTCGAAGATCTGGATCGCGTCGGCGCCGGCGGCGAACTGGCGCGTGAGATACTGCGCGACGGCGTCGGTCAGGATCTCGAGGATGCGGTGCATCATCTTCGGGTCGGCCTTGAGCAACGCCTTGGTCTTCGGGAAATCTTCGGAGCCGCCGCCTTCGACAAGGTAGCAGGCGAGCGTCCAGGGCGAGCCGGCGAAACCGAGCAGGGTCTTGTTCAGGCCGAGCTCCTTGCGGAGGATCGTCAGGGCGTCGTAGACGTATTGCAGGCGATCGGCGGAGCCGGCGAGCTTGAGCGAGTCAACGTCGGCGGAGGAAGCCAGCGCGCGCTCCATGGCGATGCCGCCTTCGTCGCGGAAACGGTATCCGACACCCAAGGCTTCGGGGATGACGAGGATGTCCGAGAACAGGATGGCGGCGTCGAGCTGCGGGAAGCGACGGAGCGGCTGGAGCGTCACCTCGACCGCGAGGTCGGGCGTACGGACCATCGTGACGAAGTCCGACTTGGCCTTGAGCGCGCGATACTCGGGCAGGTAGCGGCCGGCCTGACGCATGATCCAGACCGGCGCCCGGTCATGGGGCTGTCGGCGGAGGGCGGCGAGGAAGCGGTCGCGGGAGTTCATCAGGACCCTCTGAGCCAATCCTGAGGTTTCAGATAATGCGAGAGCAGACGTTCTTCCGGGCTGCCCGGGGCGGACTGGTGGCCGTAATGCCACTGCACGCGGGGCGGGAGGGACATCAGGATGGACTCGGTCCGGCCGCCAGACTGCAGGCCGAAGATGGTCCCACGGTCGAAGACGAGGTTGAACTCGACGTAGCGGCCGCGGCGGACCTCCTGCCAGTCGCGCTCGCGTTGGCCGTAAGGGGTGTCCTTGCGGCGGCGCAGGATCTCGGCGTAGGCGCGTCCGTAGCCGTCGCCCACCTTCTGCATCAGGGCGAACGCCGCCTCGAAGCCGCCCTCGGTGAAGTCATCGTAGAACACGCCGCCGATGCCGCGTTGCTCCTGACGATGCTTGAGCAGGAAGTAGTCGTCGCACCAGGCCTTGAACTTCGGATAATACGCGCCGGTGGATTCGCGCGCGGACCGGTGCCAGGAGACCGCGTCTTCGTCGAAGCCGTAGTAGGGCGTCAGGTCGAACCCTCCGCCGAACCACCAGACCGGATCGGGACCGTCGGTGGCGAAGAAACGCACGTTCATGTGCGAGGTCGGGCAGTAAGGGTTGAGCGGGTGCTGGACCACCGACACGCCCATCGCACGGAAGCCCTTGCCGGCGAGTTCCGGGCGGGCGACCGTGGCCGAAGGGGGCAAGGCATGGCCGCGGACATCCGAGAAAGCCACCCCGCCCTTCTCGATGACCGCGCCGCCGGCGATGACCCGGGTGCGGCCGCCGCCGCCCTCGGTGCGCTGCCATTCGTCGGTGATGAACTTGGCCTTGCCGTCCACGGCCTCGATGGTCGCGCAGAGGCGATCCTGGAGGCCGGTCAGGTAGTTTCTGACGAGATCGGGATTCATCGCCGACCAGCCAATCCGAGGAGAGCCCGCTGGTCAACGAAGCCCCGCGCCGACCCCCCGAGAATCCACCGCGGCTTATCGTCCTTATGCGGCCGACATCTAGGTAGTCCTTGCTGGGACCCCGGGAATCGTCACCGTGCGTCCAGGCCATGAACCTGGAATTGAAGATCGTCCTGCTCGTCTGCCTGGCCGGGCTGTTCGCCCTCGGCCTGCCCTGGTGGGCATGGCGGCGCGTGCGGAGCCTCGAGAAGAAACACGGCCGGATCCTGCTCGTCCGCGGCGTCTCCGGCGCCCAGGCGGCCCGCATCGTGCTCCTGCGCGGCGAGATCCCCCAGGTCGACGTCGACGAGAGCGCGGTGTCGGTGACGGATTTCTATTCGGCCTTCGAG
>JAURFU010000084.1 GCA_030834165.1 Verrucomicrobiota bacterium | reverse complement strand
ATTCCCGACACCTGAACGTCACCTGATGGCAGATTCGGACCCAATTCCCGCCGCCGAAGCTGCGCCCGAGTCGCGCTTCACGGTCAGCCCGTTCACGCTGGCGGCCGACCGGTGGATGGGCCGGCTGATCCGCTTCGGCGGCGTCGGCGTGGTGCTCGCGGTCTTCGGGATGCTGGCCTTCCTGATCTTTCAGGTCTTCCCGCTCTTCGTCGGAGCGAAGGTGTCACCGGCGAGTTCCCTCGCGGTCCCGGCCGATGCGGCGGCCTTCGGTGAAGACGAATACGGCGAGCTGCCTTACATCGTCCGACGCGACGGCTCGATTCTCTGCCTGCGCGCTACGGATGGACAAAAGGTCCTCGAGTGGAAACCGTCCCTCGGCGACCGCCGCGTCACGTCGGTCCGCAGCTATCCGCGGACCGGGCTGGTCTTCCTCGGTCTCTCGGACGGATCCGTGCAGGAGGTCCGCGTCGTCCACCGTTCGACCTTCGACGACGCCGGTAAGCGCACCGTCGAGCCGGTCGTCACGGCCCTGGAGCCGGTCACGATCGGCCGCGCTGGTCTGCCTTGCCTCGACGTCTGGAATGCCAAGGGGCCGGAGTCGCGTCTCTTGCTCGTGCGCCAGGAAGCCGCGGGCAAGCCGCTGTTGACCGCGGTCCGTCTCACTGAACGCAAAGGCCTCGGCGGCCGCGGCAAGGTGAGCGTCAGCCCGCCTTTCGTCGTCGCGGCCGACGCCTCATCGGTCGAGCAGGTGCTCCTGCCTTCCACCGCCGAGTCGATGATCGTGATCGGACGCTCGGGCGAAGTGCGCACGTATGCCGATGACGGCACGACGTTCTCTTTCCTGCAGTCTTTCGTCCCGTTCAAGGATGCGGCCGATCCTACGGTCGCCTCGGCCGGACTGATCTTCGGTAACGTCTCCGTGGTCTTCGTCGATCAGGCCGGCGCCCAGCAGGTCTGGTCGATGTATCCGCAGCTTCAGCCCGACGGCAAGAGCCTGCGCCGCTGGGGCAAGATCCATGACGGCGAGAAGCTTCCCGGGGCAGGGAAGGGGATCTACGCCGCCGAGTCCAATAAGTGCTACCTCGCGGCGGCCGGCGGCCGTCTGCATCTCACGAACATGACGACCGGCACGCTCCGCTGGGGAGGCGAGGCGCCCTCCGGGGAAATCCTTCAGGTGGCCTTCGCGGGCAACTACGACCGCTTCACGGCCCTTTCCACGGACGGTAAGCTTCATCGCTGGAACGTCGTCGACCATCACCCGGAATCCTCCTGGAAGGCGTTCTTCGGTAAGGTCTGGTATGAGGGCGCCACCGGACCGGCCTATTCCTGGCAGTCGAGCGCGGGCTCCGATGAGTTCGAGCCGAAGTATTCGCTCGTGCCGCTCTTCTACGGCACGGTCAAGGGCACCTTCTACGCCTTGCTCTTCGCCTTGCCGATCGCGCTCACCGCGGCGGTCTACGTCTCCCAGTTCCTCCGCCCGGAATACCGTCAGGTGGTCAAGCCGGTCATGGAAGTCATGGCATCCTTGCCGTCCGTCGTGCTCGGTTTCCTCGCCGGACTCTGGCTCGCTCCCTTGGTCGACCCGCGCCTGATCTCGCTGTTCTGCGCCATCGGCATCTTGGCGCCGGCCGCGCTCTTCGCCGGCTTCCTTTGGTCCGTCCTGCCGCAACCGGTGCGCCGCCAGGTCCGTCCCGGCATGGAATTCCTCTGGCTGCTGCCTTTCCTCGCCCTCTGCGCCTGGGCCGCTTGGCAGGCTGGTCCGGCCATCGAGTCGTTGTGCTTCACCGTGAAGGATAGCGCGACCGGCCTCCCGATCGCCGACTTCCGTGAATGGTGGCGCCAGACGACCGGCGAGACGTATGACTCGCGCAACTCCCTCGTCGTCGGCTTCGTGATGGGCTTCGCCGTCATCCCGATCGTCTTCACCATCGCCGAGGACGCCCTTTCCAACGTCCCTAACTCGCTCGTCTCCGGCTCCCTCGCCCTCGGGGCCAGCCGCTGGCAGACTGTCTGGAGCGTCGTCGTCCCGACCGCGATCTCCGGCATAGTCTCCGGGGTGATGATCGGCTTCGGTCGCGCGATCGGCGAGACGATGATCGTCGTGATGGCCACGGGTAACACCGCGGTCATGGACACCAATCCGTTCAGCGGCATGCGGACGCTCTCCGCCAATATCGCCGTGGAGCTGCCCGAGGCCGCCGCCGGCCACACGCATTACCGCGCGCTCTTCCTCGGCGCCTGCTGCCTCTTCCTGCTCACCTTCGTGATCAACACCCTCGCCGAAGTCCTCCGCCAGCGCCTCCGCGAGCGCTATAAAGTCGTCTGACCATGGCCTCCTCTTCCGACAGCAGCACTCCCCGGGGCGAAGCCTGGGTCTGGTTCAGCGGCCTCGGCCTGATCGTCGGCCTGGGCATGGTGATCGGCCTGCTCGCCCTCGTCCTGATGAACGGCGCCACGGTCTTCTGGGCGTCGCCCGTGCCCGTCGCGCAGGTCGACGACGGCCGCGTCCTGATCGGCCAGCTGGCCCAGCGACGCGTCCGCGCGGGTTCGCCAGCCGACCAGCCCCGCTATGAACGCCAGTATCAGGTCGGCCTGCGCGAGCTGAACGGCAATTCCTACCTTTGGATCGACGAGTCCAAGCTCAAGTCCGAGACCTTCCCGGCGGACGTCATGGGACTGGAGCGCGTCGAGAACGGCCCCGCCTTCGTCCGTCCCCAGACCCTGCGCAAATCCGACGGCGTGGTGATCCCGGTGACCGACCCGGCTTTCGAGGCGGCCTTTCAGGCCGAAGTCGATGCGGCCACCGCCATCCGCGAGACGCTCGTCGAGATCACCCGTCACCGCATCGGCGACGTCAACGCCGCCATGGATAAGGCCAAGGTGGCGCTGCGCCGCGCCGAAGACCTGAAGCTCGCCGACGAGGCCGCCGCCTTGCAGCAGGAGATCGCCGCCCTCGACGCCCGTTTCGCCGTCTTGCAGGAAGAGGCGAAGAAGGTCGTCGCCGGCGGCGCCGTCGCTTCGCTGGTCTCGCAGGATGCCGCCGGCCGCGAGGTCGTCGTGCCGCTCACTCAGGTCATCCGCGCCTGGTTCCCCAATCGTCTCGATACCTGGGGACGTGTGAAGCTCTTCACCTCCCGTCTCGGCGAGTTCATCTTCGACGAGCCCCGCGAGGCCAACACCGAAGGCGGCCTGATGCCGGCCATCTTCGGCACGCTCGTGATGACCGTCTTCATGAGCCTGCTGGTCACGCCCTTCGGCGTCATCACCGCCATCTACCTCCGTGAGTACGCCCAGCAGGGTCCCGTCCTCCGCATCGTGCGCATCAGCGTCAACAATCTCGCCGGCGTGCCTTCCATCGTCTTCGGCGTCTTCGGCCTCGGCTTCTGCGTCTACGTCCTCGGCGGCTCCATCGACCAGTTGTTCTTCGCCGACCAGCTGAAGTATAATAACAACACGCCGGTCTTCGGCACGGGCGGCCTGCTCTGGTGCTCGCTCACGCTCGCCCTGATGACCTTGCCGGTCGTCATCGTGGCCACCGAAGAAGCCCTCGCCGCCGTCCCGCGCGGCATGCGCGAAGCTTCCTTGGCCACCGGCGCCTCGAAGTGGCAGACCATCCGCGACATCCTCCTGCCGGCTTCCGCTCCGGGTATCCTGACCGGCGTCATCCTCGCCATGGCCCGTGGGGCAGGGGAGGTCGCCCCGCTCATGCTCGTGGGCGTCGTCAAACTCGCCCCGACGCTGCCGTTCGACGGGTCGATCCCGTTCCTGCACATGGACCGTAAGTTCATGCACCTGGGTTTTCACGTGTATGACCTTGGTTTCCAGTCTCCGGACTCCGATGCGGCCCGTCCGATGGTCTTCGCGACCACGCTCCTCCTCATCTTCCTGGTCGTCTGCCTGAACCTCGGCGCGATCTGGATCCGCAACCGCCTCCGCGCCCGCTTCAAGGGCGCCTCCTTTTAAGAAACCAACCCCTCATGTCCCAGACCATGAACCCTCCTGCCTCCTCCCGCATCAAGGTCCGCCCCGCCGCCGAACGCGAAGGTCGCAAGGACTACATCAGCATCCGCGACTTCGGTTTCTGGTATGGCCAGAAGAAAGCCCTCGATGCCATCTCCCTCGACATCCCTGAGCGCCAGGTCGTCGCCTTCATCGGTCCGTCCGGTTGCGGCAAGTCCACGCTCCTGCGCAACCTGAACCGCATGAACGACCTCGTCGACGGCATCCGTCACGAGGGCGACATCACCATCAACGGACGCTCCATCTACGATCCTGGCTTGGAAGTCATCTCCCTGCGCCGCCGCGTGGGCATGGTGTTCCAGAAGTCCAACCCCTTCCCGAAATCCATCTTCGAGAACGTCGTCTACGCCCTCCGCGTGGTCGGCGTGCGCGACCGCGCCGTCCTCGAGGAGGCCTGCGAGACCTCCCTGCGCAAGGCCGCGCTCTGGGACGAGGTGAAGGACCGCCTCAACGACAGCGCCCTCGGCCTGTCCGGCGGCCAGATGCAGCGTCTCTGCATCGCCCGCGCGATCGCCAATCGTCCCGAGATCCTGCTGATGGACGAGCCTTGCTCGGCCCTCGACCCGATCGCCACCGGCAAGATCGAGGAGCTCATCCACGAGCTCAAGGAGCAGTTCACGATCGTGATCGTCACGCACTCCATGCAGCAGGCCGCCCGCGTGTCGGACCGCACCGCCTTCTTCTACCTCGGCAAGCAGATCGAATACGACACCACCGAGAAGATCTTCATGAACCCCACGCAGGCCCAGACGGAGGCCTACATCTCGGGCCGTTTCGGCTGATTTTTAAAACCAAAAGACCATGCAACGCTTCTTCCACGACGAACTCCGCCAGCTCCGGGACGACCTGATCCTGATGGGCGAGCGTTCGCTCGACATGACCCGCCTGGTGCTCCGCGCCGTCGAGAACGGCGACGACTCCCTGGCCCTCCAGGTCCGCGGCATGGACGATCGCGTCGA
>JAURFU010000083.1 GCA_030834165.1 Verrucomicrobiota bacterium | reverse complement strand
CTCGGGCTTGATCTCCCAGCCGTGGCGACGGCGGACGTGGTTGACGACGGCGGCGAAGACGGAATCGCGCTGCGCGGGGTAACCGAAGACGCCGTGGGCGGCCCGCTCGCGGATGACTTCGATCACCGCAGGCGGCGCCTTGAAGTCCATGTCCGCGATCCAGCACGGAATGATGTCCCGGTCGGCATACTTGTGCCACTTGGTGCTGTCGGTCCCGGCGCGTTCCGGACAGCTGTCGAAATCGAAAGCCATGGTCTGAGGTGAACCTTGGATTGTAGACGAGGACGGGCAAACGCAATCTGCCGGCATGCGTCCGTCCCGTCTCATCCCCGCCCGTCTCGCGGGCGCTTCGGTGCGCATCGGCGAGACCGCGGGCTTCATGGTCGCGGTCACGGCGGCGGGCGAACTGATCCTCCGGCTGCCGGCGGGAGCGGCCGGCTTCCGTCGCCGACTCCTCGGCTGGGGTTGCGTGATCGTCCCGGGCAGACCCGGACCGGTCCGCCGCACGCTCGCCCATGGCACCCGCTTCCAGCTCAAGGTCTGGCAGGCCTGCCGACGGATCAAGCCCGGCCGGACGATGACCTACGGCGCGCTGGCGAAGTCGATCGGCTGCCGATCAGCGCAGGCCGTCGGCGCCGCCTTGGGCGCCAACCCGCTCGCCGTCCTCATCCCCTGCCACCGGGTCGTCAGCGCCACCGGCCCCGGCGGCTTCGCCTGGGGGCTCGCTCGGAAACGCCGCTGGCTCCGGGCCGAACGAGATGGGCTGGCTGGCTGACCTCGACCGGGGATTCCTCGACCTGTGCTTCCCTCGGGACTGCGCGGTGACGCAGGCGACGATGGACGACGAGCCCTTGCGGCACCTTTCCCCCGCCGGCATCGACCTGCTCCCCCGCATCCTCGACCCCCGCTGCCTGAGCTGCGGCCATCCTTTCGAAGGGATCCTCGAAGGCGACCGGGCCTGCCCTCATTGCCTCGATCTCCGGCCGGCGTTCGGTCGGGCGGTCTGCGCCTTCCGCGCCCGCGGGTCCGCCCGGCGGATCGTCCATCGCATCAAGTATGAGCGTTGTCCGTTCCTCGCCGACGACCTGGCCGCGGCGGCCGTGGAAGACGAAGTCTTCCGCCGCCATCTGGCCGGATCGGTGCTCGTGCCGGTCCCGTTGCACGCCGCCCGCCGACGTGACCGCGGCTATAACCAGGCCGAACGGATCGCCGAAAGATTGGCGTCGCTGATTCCCGGGTGCCGGGCCGAAGCGCTGCTCCGCAAGCAGCATGAGACCGTTTCGCAGACCCGGCTCGGGCGACAGGAACGTCGTAAGAACGTCGCCGGCGCGTTCGCCGTCGCCCAAGGCCGATCGGTCGACCCTGCCACGCGCTATGTCGTCATCGACGACGTCCTCACCACCGGCGCGACCCTGCATGCCTGCGCCATCGCCTTACGCCAAGCCGGCGCGGAGTTGGTGGATGCCGCGGCGTTGTGCCATGGGTAGGGGCAGCATCGCATGCTGCCCTAGGTGCAAAAGTGCAAATCGGCCTACGGCCTGTGCAAAGGTGCGAACGTGAGAGACGTTTCAGGTGACGGGTGACGGCCATGGGCATCGGGAACTCAGGCTCCGGCTTTTCGGCCATCAGCCGCGGGCGCCTGGAGCCGGCAGCCGAAGGCCGAATAGCCGACCCCCGAAAGGCCGATGCCCCGGGGGCTGTCACCCGTCACCCGATATG
Source organism: Verrucomicrobiota bacterium (assembly GCA_030834165.1). Taxonomy (GTDB): domain Bacteria; phylum Verrucomicrobiota; class Verrucomicrobiia; order Opitutales; family UBA953; genus UBA953. The sequence goes on along the minus strand of JAURFU010000083.1, from coordinate 3,269 downwards.
TGCATGCTACTTTTGCACCTTTGCACGCGGCGCAGCCGTAGTTGCACCTTTGCACGGTCTTGGCGAGGCGGCTACGCCGCCAGCACCGCATCGAGTTCAGCTTCGCTGAACCCCATCTTCTTCACCACGAACTCCTTCATGTCCGGCGCGAGCGGCGCGGTGAAAGTCCGCGTGATGCGCGGCGGGAAACGGAACTCCAGCTTGGCGGCGTGCAATGCCTGGCGGCCCATCTCGAGCGCGGCGCCGAGGCGCTTGGTCCAGCCGTGCGCGACGAATTCCATGTAGAGCGAATCATCGCCGCCGTAGAGCTTGTCGCCGATCACCGGCAGTCCGAGCCAGAAGGCGTGGGCGCGTATCTGATGCTTGCGTCCGGTGTGCGGCTGCACGCGCGCGAGGGTGTAGCCGTTGGCCACGAACACCGGCTCGAAGAACGTCGCGGCGGGCAAGGTGCCGGGGCCTTCGCGCACGGCGGTCTTCACGGCGACCTGGCTGGTCTCGTCAGGACCGAGCGGCTGATCGACCATGACCGGCTCCTTCAGCTCGCCCTTGAGCAGCGCGTAGTAGGTCTTGAGCACCATGCGTCGCTCCATCGCCGTCTGCGCGGCGGAGGCGGCGTCGTAATGCTTCGCGATCAGGATCACGCCGCTCGTCTCGCGGTCGAGACGGCTGACGAGGTGCGAGACGTCCATCTGCTTCCATTCCTTCACCGCGCCGACGAGCGAGGACCAGGGACCGTCCTTCGACGGATGGCAGACGAGCCAACCCGGCTTGTCGAAGACCATGTAGTCGTCGTCTTCCTCGATGAGCCACTTCGGCAGCTCGGCCGGATCGACCTTCGGCGTGGTGCTGCTCGGCGGGACGAAGGAGTAGTCGGTCATCGGACGGGTGGCAGGCGGTCTTGCCAGGCGTCGGGCAGGCCTTGGCCGCGCAGGCGCGCGAGGACTTCGCCGACGAGATAGAGCGAGCCGAGCACGACGACGGTCTCGCCGGGAGCGGCGCACGTCGCGGGTGACGGAAAGAGTTCGGCGACGGTCGCGCGGCGGAGCTGGCCACGGAAATCGGCGGGTACCAAGGCGGCGAGTTCTTCGACGGAGCAGGCGCGTTCGTTGTCCGGACGCACGAGCACGAGCGTGGCGGCGTGGCGCGCGGCGGTCTCGACGAGCGGGCGGGCGCGTTCGCTGCCGAGCGCCCCGACGATGAGCGTCGGCGAGGGCAGCGAGGCGAGGAGCGGCTCGACCACACGCGCGCCTTCCTCGTTGTGCGAACCGTCGATGATGAGGCGTCGTCCGTCGGTGAGGCGGTGCGATTGCCAGCGACCGGCCCATTCGACCTCGAGGAGCGCCGCACGCGCCTTGGCTTCGTCGATGGGTAGGCGCGTCGCGAGCTCGCAGGCGAGCAGAGCCGCCCCGGCGTTGCGACGCTGGTGTTCGCCCGGCAGGCTCACTTTCGGCAGCCCTTGCGGGAAACGGTCACGGACGAAGTAGAGCGGCGCACCGACGGACTGGGCGCGAGCGACGATGACCGCTTCGGCTTCGGGCGGGACATCGCCGACGACGCACGGGACGCCCGGCTTGATGATGCCCGCCTTCTCGCCGGCGATGGCCGCGTGGGTAGGTCCGAGGTATTCCATGTGGTCGAGACCGATGGACGTGATCACGCAGACCTCCGGCGCGCAGATATTGGTGGCATCGAGCCGGCCGCCGAGACCGGCCTCGAGCACGGTCACGTCGACGCGGCGCGCGGCGAACTCGACGAGCGCCGCCGCCGTGATCAGCTCGAAGAAGGTCGGCGCGGCCTCCGGATCTTCGGAGCGGATGGCTTCGTAGTGCGGGCGCAGGCGTTCGGCGTGGGCGACGACTTCCGCGTCGGTCAGCGGAACACGGTCGATCTGGATGCGTTCGCCGATGGCGACGAGATGCGGGCTCGTGTAGAGGCCGGTGCGACGGCCATGCGCGCGCTGGATCGCCTCGATCATCGCGCAGACGGAGCCCTTGCCGTTGGTGCCGGCGACATGGAAGCAAGGCGCGGCGCGCTCGGGAGAGCCGAGGCGGGCGGCGAGCAGGCGCATGCGGTCCACGCCGAGGCGCGAACCGAGGTTACGTAGTCCGGTCAGCCAGCGGAGCGTCTCTTCGGGCGTCATCTCCGCGGCGGGCGCGCTCAGGCGCGGGCCTTCGCGGGCTTCTTGACCTTCACCTTGCGGTGAGCGAGGGCGCGGAGGAGGCTGGCGAGCTTCGACTTCATCTCCTTGCGGTGGATGATCATGTCGATGAGGCCGCGCTTCAGGAGGAACTCCGAGGTCTGGAAGCCTTCGGGGAGGTCCTGGTTGGTCGTCTCCTTGATCACGCGGGCGCCGGCGAAGCCGATGAGCGCGCCGGGTTCGGCGACGATGACGTCACCGAGGGTCGCGTAGCTGGCCATGACGCCGGCCATCGTGGGATTGGTGAGGACGGCGATGTAAGGCAGGCCGGCCGCGCGGAGCTTCGCGAGGGCGGCGCTGGTCTTGGCCATCTGCATCAGGGAGAGGATGCCTTCCTGCATGCGGGCGCCGCCGGAGGCGCAGACGACGATGCACGGGCACTTCAGCTTGATCGCGCGCTCGATGGCGCGGGTGACCTTCTCGCCGGCGACGGAGCCCATCGAGGCGCCCATGAACGAGAAGTCCATGATCGCGAGGGAGACCGGGAGACCGTCCATCAGGCCGTGGCCACAGACGACGGAGTCGCGGAGGCCGGACTTCTTCTGGTGCTGGGCGAGGCGCTCGGGGTAGGAACCGCCGGCGGTGAACTTGAGGGGGTCCTTCGAGACCAGCTTGCTGTCGGTCTCCTTCCAGGAGCCGTCGTCGATCAGGAGGGCGATGCGGCGCTTGGTCGTCAGGCGGTCATGGTAGCCGCTGACCGGGAAGACGTTCCAGTTGGCTTCGAGGTCCTTGGTGTAGACCATCTCGCCCGACTGGGGGCACTTGGTCCAGAGACCCGCCGGGATATCCTTCTTCTTAGGAGTCGGGGTGTGCGTACGCTTGCGGAAGACAGCCATGGTGAATGCCCGGAGATTGATGAGTTATCCGCGAAAGCGAAAGTGCAAACCTGCCCTCAGCTCTTCCGCCAATCCTTAGGTTGGGTTTTTAGGCCAAATTAGCCCCTTTTATTGGCCAATCGACGCCATGCTCGCGCCCTCTTCCACGGCAATAGCCGCAGCCAGAACTTGCGCCAGACATGATTCCAGCGACCCATGCGCACGACAGGCCAGGCGGACTTCAGCCACTCAGCCCA
>JAURFU010000082.1 GCA_030834165.1 Verrucomicrobiota bacterium | reverse complement strand
TGCCAGTTTCCAGAAGCGGGAGAAGTTGTTAGACAGGGACGCGCTGCCGAGTTTACGGAACAGGCGACCGCGGCGGCCGTTGGTAGACCCAGACCGCTCGCCGACGACGACGGAATGGACGTCACCCGTGATAGCGTTCTCGCCGACCTTCTTCGCGTCCTTGCTCAGACCCTGCCCGCCGGACTTCACGATGGGAGGGGTAAGCACCATGGAGTCGCGGCACATCAGGGCGGCTTGCTCCAGGAAGACATCGGCCATCCCCTGATTGGAGTTCTTCTCGAATTCCTCCAAAGCGGCCATGAATTCCTCGTAGCTCTTCGGGGTGATTCCCTCCCCTGGGAGGTTAGGGGGGTTCATTGGCTGTCGTCGATAACGACCAGCGTGATCCAAGCCGAGGCGGTCTTATGGGTCTGGCTGGTGATGCGGACGACCTTCCCTCCGACCGTCAGTTTCTTGCCGATGCCGAGGGAGGGGATGGGGACGCCTCCGCTAAGGGTGGCCGCCGATGCCCCAATAGACCCGTCTGGGAGGCTCCAGGAGGCCGTTACAGCGGGGAGCCTGACCGAGTACTGGGTACGCTCACAATACCCCCCTGCTTCGAGCACGGTGGTATAGGCCGGGTCGGAGATGAGGCATTGGAAGGTGACGGCCCCGCCGGCGGTAGAGCCGGGGACTCCGAAGTCGGCGACCATCTCCTTCGCATCGTCCAAAAACTCTTTACCGTATAGGCTCATAAATCTGCGGAGTCGGGCAAAAAAAAGACCCCCATCGCTGGGGGTCTCGTTCGGGGGGCTTTAAGCCCCGGCGATTACGGGTTGTAGACCGCGGCAATCGTGCCGTTCGTGACCGCCTTGTTCGCGCCGAACATGAGTTCAGCCGAGGCGACCAGGTTGCGGGTGCTCTTGTCAGCCCACACGTTGTAGTAGATGCTCATGCCGAGGCCTTCGAGGGCGACGACTTCCGAGACGAGCATACCGTCGCGGACGTGGTCAAGGGAAGGCGCGGCGCTGGCGAGAGCCACGGCCTCAGGCGCACAGGCGAAGCCGGCCAACTTCAGTTCGGAGGGGAACTGAGAAGCGTAGAAGACGCCGCCGTCGAAGCCGTAAGCACCTTCGGAGAGGGGCAGGGAGGTCGTGCTGGTCGGGATGAGCTGGCTGTAGATGCCAGGGTTCACGATCAGCGCCTTGCGGCCGGCCTTCGAGACACCGGCCCAGAGAGCCTTCAGCTGAGCAGAGCCAGGGGTGACGGCCGAGTCAGCGGCGGTCACGGCGGCAGCGCCGAAGTTGGCGACGGTGATGGGGGCGGTAGCGAGGGCCCAGATCTTGTCGGCGAGGGCGTCGAGGTTGATCTTCACCAGTCGCTCGAGGCGGATGGAGTTCTGGATGTCAGCGTAACCGAGGCCGAAGGGCTGGTAAACGTGGTCGAGGGAGACCGAGGTGGCCGACAGGGTCGTGCCGCCGATGACATTGAAAGCGGAAGGGTTGACCTGGGTGGCGGCCGTGGCGGAAGCGATGGCGACCTGGACGGTGTCGTTCGGCTTCTTGACGTCGGTGGAGAAGTCGGTCGAGAAGTTGCGGAGCGCGGCGAGGCGGTTCGCGAGGATGGTCTGGGACTGGGCGGCGAGGGTATCGACGATCAGCTGGGCTGCGATGGTGTTGGACATATTAGTTTAGGAGAGAGGAGGGGTGGATGGGAAAGGATTACTTGGAAGCGGAGAAGATGGCGGCGCGGTTCTTCTTGAGGAACGCGGTGCGCTCATTGCCGAAAGGCATCGCGGCGTACTGCTCGGCGATTTCCTTGTCGGAGGCGCGCACCGGGCTGTCGCCTTGGGGAAGGTCGATGGGGGCGACGCCGACCTTGGCGACGATGGAAGCGGCTTCGGCGGAAGCGCTGACCTGGACGGCCGACAGTTCGGCGACCTTGGCGGTCAGTTCTTCGACCTGCTTGGCGGAAGCGGCGAACAGGCCTTCGAGCTCGGCGACCTTGGCGTCCTTGACGGAGGCCTCGACCTTGAGGGATTCGACTTCAGCGGTGGCGCCGACGGTCAGCTTCTCCACCGTGGAGCGGAGATCGTCACGTTCGGCAGAGGCGGAAGCGACGAGGGCTTCGGCGGCGGCGAGTTTTTCTTCGATGGTCATGGTCTTAAAGATTGCGGAAGCGGGCAACTTGGCGGCTTAGAAAGTAGCCAGGGCGGACTTCAGGTTCGGGACGATGCCGGTGACCAGACCCTTCGCGGCGGCCTCGCGGCCCGTGAAGACTTGGCCTTCCATGTCCTCGTCTCGGACGAAGCGGCGCTTGTTGCGGACGGCGGAGCGGAACCCGTCACGGGTGGCCTCGACGCTGGACTGCAGGTAGGCGCGCTGCTCGGCTGTCAAGGGCATACCCTCAGCGCCGGCGGCCTTGTGAATGCCCGCGGCGATGACCTCAAACTTGATGCCCTGGGAGGCGTAGTATTCTTCGAGGTTAGTCACGATGAGGTAGACCCCGATGCTCCCGATTGAGGAAGAGGCCGTGACCACGAATTCGTCCGCTTGGCTGGCGATCCAGTAGGCGGCGCTGGCGGCGATGTTATCCGCGAATGCACGGGTCGGCTTCGGGAAGTCTGCGACCATGGCGGCCAATTCCTCGACGCCCGTGACGGTTCCGCCAGGGGAGTTGATGGAGAGGAACACCTTTTCCACCGCAGGGTTTTCGGCGGCTTCGTCCAGCCAGCCGGCGATGACGTCCACATCCGCTCCGCCCATCAGGCGCTCGATAGGCGACAATCCCTTGCCGATGGGGCCGGACACCGGGATGACCGCGATGTTCCCGACCATGTAAGGCTTCGGGGCTTCGCCGAAGAGCTGCGAGATCATGTCGCCGAGGTTGGCGGCCTTCGAGGCTTCGACGTATTCCTTCGCGCGGACTGGGTTAATCAGAAGAGGCTCGAGGCCGCGGAGGGCAGGGGATAGAAAGCGCACGGGTGTTAGGGATTAGAGGGGGGAGGGGTTCCAGCCGGCTGCGCCTGTTCGGGCGTGACAGGGTTGGGGTAGGTCTGGGAGATGCTTCCGTAGGGAAGGCCAAGGGCTTGTTCCTTCTTTCGGATATAGGCGAGCTCCTCAGCGATTGAGTCAATCTGCTTATAGAATTCCGTCCCGTGTGTCTTGTAGAATTCGGAACGGCTCATCAGTCCCATCTTGATTGCCTCGCGGTCATTCTGGGCTTCGCGTCCAGCGTCCACCGTGAGGGAAGGAGGCGTGATCGCGGAACACTTGAACCAGTCCGGGTCGTCGGGAATCTCGCCTTTCTCGATGCCGTCAGCGATGATATACTGATAGGTCGGAACGCAGAAACGCTCGATGAGCATGGTCTGCACATGAGAGATAAACCTGTCGGCCTTGTTCCCGACCAGGCGAATGCCAGCCCCAGAAATCTTCGAGGGGTCGACGACGAAATCCCAAGGCAGCGAGCCGAAGGTCACGTCGCGCTGAAGTTCAGAAATGAATCCGTTGAAGGTCTGGTTGGGTCGCTTGGACTCCTGCATCTCCAGCTTCTCATTCGGCTCGAGGACGAGGAGTTTGCCGCCGGCCTGTTCGACGATGCCGGAGTAGCAGCGGTCGCCGCCGCCCAGCTCGGACGCCATGTCGTCGGTGATGTTGCCTCCTGCCTTGTTCAGCACGCGGGTGACCTCTGACTGATCCTTGACCGCTCGGGTCTCGGCTTGAAGGATTTCGTCGATATCCTGCAGGCTGTTGATTGAATGCTGCAGGAGCGGGATTCCGCGGGAGGCGCTCGAAGACGAGAAGTCCACGATGTGCATCATGGCGTTGGCGAGCACCTGACGGCTTGAGCCGTTGGAGCGGTAGACCCAATAGGCCACTACCTCGCCGAAGTCGCCGAATTCCACGCCATCCCAGACGCGCTCGGGAATATCGCGGTCAGCAGGGTCGCCGACGCGGTGGGCTTCGATGAGCTGAATCTTAGCCTGGTCACGGCCGTTGCGAACCTTGGCGGCGAAGGTGTCTCCGTCACGCATCCAAGCGCGGGTGATGAGTTTCTGGCAGTCCTCGAAACTGAAGCGTCCGGTCACGTCCAACTTGCGGGAAACTTCATAGAAGTATTCCATGTGCCGGCGGCCGACCTCGGCGTCCCTGCAATGGGACTGCATACTGATTCCCGTGCCGACGACATACATCACGGTGTCGTTCAGGATTTGGTTGTATAGGCCGTAGTTGCGTTCGGCGTATCGGCACTTCTTGACCATCGTGTTCCGATCTCGGGAACGAAGGTCGCGGCGGGCGTCCACGTTGGCGCCCATGTAAAGGATCTGCCGACCGTTGCTCTGCGTAACGCTTTCCCAGCGAGGGTTCTGCGGGTAGCCTCCGCCGTTAGCCTGGGCCTGAGGCACGGGCATTCCAGCCGCACCAGTCAGCGCCTTCTTAGGCAACTTGCCCGGCTTAGGAACGCCGGCCTTGGTGGGTTTCTTCGGGGACTTAGAGGCCATAGTTAGAGTCGTTGTTTCGGTTGTCGTAACGGACGTTGATGACGTTGCGACGGCGACCATACTTCTTCGGGTCGAGCTGGCTTAGCCCATATAGGGCCTCGGCCAACATTTCCTTGGCGGGCAAGACCATCTGGCGCGTGGCGGACGACCCGGAATCAGAGTAGGACATGAGGGTCTTTCCCTCAGTAATGAGTTGAACCGCCTTCGCCTTGATGGCGAGGAGCTCGTCTTCCGTTAATCCGATGAAAAGTCCCTGCATAAATCTGCGGGCTTAGGCAACGGGGAGAGGTGGTCGAGGCTCTATGCCTCTTGGGCGCACACTCCCATGACGCTCCTCGACCACCGCTCTTAGGGTCATCATGGAGAACCTCCCTCGCTTTGCAAGTTGTCAACACTCGCCTCCCTGCCGACGACCCCCCAGCGGACGGCCGCCAGCAGGGCGAGGATTTCGCAGTCCAGGGCGTGGTTGTCCTTCTTCCCCTGCGGCATGATCCACGTCGCCTTGCCCGTCCGCCTGTCCTTCACGCGGACTTCGGAGTTGATCT
>JAURFU010000081.1 GCA_030834165.1 Verrucomicrobiota bacterium | reverse complement strand
GGACTTCAAGGCGCTGATCTCCCCGTCCGCCGCCCCGCATCTCGAGCGGATGGCCCGCCTCAGCCATGAGCGCACGCTCCGCCGCTACGGCCGGACGATGCAGCTCTTCGCCCCGGCCTACCTTTCCAACGAGTGCCAGAACGTCTGCACCTATTGCGGCTTCTCGGCCGGCAACAAGGTCCCGCGCCGCACGCTCAATCCGGGCGAGATCCTCCGCGAGGCGGGCGCGCTCAAGAAGCTGGGCTTCGACCACCTGCTCATCCTGACGGGCGAATCCAACAAGGTGGCGGTCCCGTATTTCGTCCAGGCCCTCGACCTGCTCCGCCCTCACTTCTCCTCGCTGTCGATGGAGGTCCAGCCGATGGAGACCGAGGAATACGCCGAGCTCCGCCGCCACGGTCTCAACGCGGTCCTGGTCTACCAGGAGACGTATCACCGCGAGACGTATAACGTCCACCACCCGAAGGGTCGGAAGTCCGACTTCCTCTACCGCCTCGACGCGCCCGACCGCGTCGGCGCCGCCGGCGTCCACAAGATCGGCCTCGGCGCGCTCTTCGGCCTCGAGGACTGGCGCGCGGAATGTTTCTTCACGGCCCTCCACCTCCGCTGGCTCGAACGCAAGCACTGGCAGAGCCGCTACAGCGTCTCGTTCCCGCGCATCCGCCCGCACGAGGGCGAGCTGCAGCCGAAGGTCGAGATGACCGACCGCGACCTGGTCCAGGCGATCTGCGCCTTCCGCCTGCTGAGTTCCGAGGTCGAGCTGACGCTGAGCACCCGCGAGAGCCGCAAGTTCCGCGACCACGCCTGCCGCGTGGGCGTGACGGCGATGAGCGCGGGCTCGCATACCAACCCCGGCGGTTACGCCGAAGGCCGCGAGGCTTCGCTCGAACAGTTCGCCATCGAAGACGACCGTTCGCCCGAAGAAGTCGCCGCGATGCTGCGCGGCCACGGCTACGAACCGGTCTGGAAAGACTGGGATCCTTCCTACGACCGCCCGGTCGCGCTTTCCTGATGAGCCCTCTCCGCGTCTGGATCGATCACGAACAAGCCCCGGCCTGCAAGCCCGGCGCCCACGTGAAGCTTTCGGCCGACGAATCGGCCCACGTGGTCCGCAGCCTCCGCGCCCGCCGCGGCGACGCGGTCGTGCTCCTCGACGGCGAAGGCCTGGTGGTCGAAGGCAAACTGGCTTCGGCCGACGGCGATGGCGCGATGGTCGAAGTGGTCCGCGCCCGCGTGGCCGATCCGCTCACGCCCGCGATTTACGTCGCCCAAGGCATGCCGAAGGGCGGCACGATGGACGACTTGGTGCGCTCCTGCTGCGAAGCCGGCGCCGCCGGCGTCATCCCGCTCGAGACGGCCCGCTGCGAACTGAAGCTCGACGCCGACCGCGCCCGCACCCGCCGCGAACGCTGGCAGCAGCAGGCGATCGAAGCCTGCAAGCAGTCGGGTCACCCTTGGCGCGCGGAAATCGCCGCGCCGGTCCGCTTCCGCGAATGGGTCGAACGTCTGCCCGCCCCGGTCGACGGCGAACTGCGCCTCACGGGTTCGTTGGAATTCGACGCGGAACCGGTCGCGCACCTCGATTTCACGAAGGCTTCGAAAGTCACCTGGCTCATCGGACCCGAAGGCGACCTGACCTCGGAAGAATATGCGGCCGCCCGAGCCGCCGGTTTCCGTCCGGTCGTGCTGGGCCCCACGGTCCTGCGAGCCGAGAACGCCGCGCTCGCCTGCGTGGCGATCACGCAGGCCCTCGCGAAGCGCTGAGTCAGCCTTTGCGGCGGCCGGCTTTCTTGGGTTCGACGAGCACGTCGTCGATCGCCCAATCCGGCCAGGTCTCGCGCGTGTAGCGCTGGAGCTCGAGGATCGCGTCGCGCAGCAACGGCGTGAGGACGCCGGTCCAGCGCAGGCCGATCTCCATGGGCGCGAAGCCTTCGAGCGGCAGCACGCGCACGCCGGGGTCGGCGATGGCTTCGGCGATGGCGAGGTTCACGCCGAGGCCGACGCCGGCGGCGACGTGCCCGGTGACCATCTCCATCGAGGGTGCTTCGACCGACTGCGGCCACTTGACCCCGCGACGTCGCAGGTCCTTGAGGAAACTCCGCGTGACGCTCGAGGCGGCCGGCAGACCGACGAGGGGTTCGTCGATCTTCTTCTGTTTCCAGAGTTCGGCGGCGTTCTTCCAACGCGACTTCTTCGGCACGAGCAGGACGAGCGGGACGCGGGCGAGGCGCAGCTGGCTTTGACGACCTTGCGTGCTCGCCTCGAGCGGGACGATTGCAAGGTCGATGATGCCTTCGCGCAGCCAGGTCTCGAACTGCACCTGATATCCCGGCGTGAGGCTGAGTTGCAGCTTCGGATGACGGGAACGCAGGCGCTGGGTGACGGTCGGGATGTGCAGGCGCAGGACGAGCTCCGAGGCGCCGAGGCGGAGCTCCGGACGATCGGCGTCGCGCAGCTGGGCCTCAAGGCCGTCGAGCCCCGCGAAGAACGGTTCGATCTGGGCGAAGAGCTTCCGGCCCGGAGCGGTCAGGCGGAACGGGGTCCGCTCGAAGAGACGCACCCCGAGGTTCGCCTCCAGCGCGGCCATCTGGCCGCTGACCGCGGGCTGCTGGATGCCGTAAGGGATGTGGCGGACCGCGGCGCTGATGCCTTGGTGCTTGGCCACGTAATAGAACAGCTCGAGGTGGTGGACGTTCATGTTCCGGGGCACGTCCATCTTCGCCTTCGCCGCGACCTAAGCAACGCGGAAGCCCCCGGACCGATACCCCTCATCGATTTTATCGATTAACGGACCGGGGCGGGCTGCGTGTATCATATTGTCCTTATGATCACCACGACCTCCGCCCTCCTCGCCACCCTCGTCGTCGTCCCCGAGCCGATCTACGACCTCGGCCAGTTCCTGCTCGGCCTGATCTGCTTCCTCGGCCAGATGGGCCGCTGAGACGGCCTGCTCCCATGCGCCTGCTGCTCTGCCTTCTGCTCGCATCCCTGGCTGCCGGTTGCGACTTTCTGACGGATGCCGCGACGCGGGCGGCCTATGAAATCGAAGCCGCGACGCGGGAGATGGACCTGAAAGGGTTGGAGTACTATGAGCTGACCCACGTCCCCAAGAAGTCGCCGGACGGGGTGGACGGCCCCTGGGAATTGCTCCTTCAGCAAAGCGGCCTCATTCCATCGCAACCCCGCGGCAGCCTAGGTATCGGGCGTTACGGGACCACCTACCACAATCGGTTCGTGCGCGTGCCCCGCACCCTGCGCATCGCCAAGAATGCCGGCGAAGGGTGCGTCATCGTCCTCCGGCGCTCCGGCGATGTCATCGAGATCGTCGATCTGCGCTAAGGCCGCGACCTACTTCGCCGGCGGGACCTGGGAGTTGCCCATGAGGTAGGCAAGGAGGTCGCGCTGCTGCTCCGGCGTGAAGGCCTGCAGGAGTCCTTCCGGCATGAGCGAGATGGGCAAGGTCTGGCGTGACTTGATCTCCTGCTTGTCGATCACGGTCTCCTGTCCGACCGAACGCAGCGTGAGCGTGCGCTCGCTCTGCGCGCCGACGATGCCGCTGAGCACGCGGCCGTCTTTCAGCGTGATGGTGTTCAGGTAATAGGCGGCGTCCACGACGGCGCTGGGATCGACGATGTTCTCGACGAGGTAGTTGAGGTCGTGACGGCCGCTGCCGGTGAGGTCTGGTCCGAGCGCGCCGCCTTCGCCATAGAGCTTGTGGCACTGTCCGCACACGCCGGCGTAAAGCGCCCTGCCTTTGCCCTGGTCGGCCTTGGCGAGCGAATCGGCGGTGTGACGAGCCTTGAGCTCGGCGACGAGCTTGAGCTTGTCCGCGGAGGTCTCCCGGGCCTCGCCCCAGACCTTGCTGAGCAGCGCGTTTAGCTTCGCGTCGTTGAACGCGCGCACCTGGCGCGCGGCGGCCGGACCGAAGTCCGCCTTGGGAATCTTGCCGGCTTCGACGGCCTGCAGGAGCTCGCCGGCGAAACGCTTGCGCGAGACAAGCGCCATGATGGCCTGCGGGCGCTCGTGCGGATAGAGCTGCAGGTAGCGGTCGATGATGCGCTTCGCGACGCCGTCCTGATCGAACTGGGTGAGGCCCTGGATGGCCTCCATGTTCACGCCGCGGACGTAGATGAGTTTTTCGCAGACCTGCTTGAGCTGCGCATCCTTGGCGTCGATGAGCGAAAGCAAGGCGGCCCGGCGCTGCTCCATGAGCGCCTTGTCGTCGAGGGCGATGCGCCGGATCTCCTCGAGGGCCTGGCCGTCGCCGAAGATGACGTTGAGCTGACGGGCCTGGTCCTGGGCCGAGGCATCTGCCTTCGGAATGGTGGCCACGAACGCCTCCCAGGCGTCGGGCTTGGGCGCCTTGCGCCAGCCTTTGAGCGCTTCGGCGATACCGGCGACGATCTCGGCCTGACCGTCCGGCATACGAGCCGCGTTCGTGAGCAGCTCGTTCAAAGCATCCGGCTGCTTGTCCGCGCCTTCCGCGATACGCCGGGCGATGAGCTGGGTGACCTTCGGGACCCGGCTGACGTGCACGCAGGCGATGAGATCGGCGGCCGGGAGCTCACGGATGCCGGTCCAGACGAGCAACGGCAGGTTATGGTCCGTGCTATCCTGCTCATAGCGGAGGAGATGCTGCGCGACCAGCGAACGGACTTCGACGGAGAGATGCGGGAGCGCGGAGGCGATCGCCAGACGCACGCGCTGGCCGCGCGGCTCGCCGGCCAGCTTCAGGATCGCGGCTTCGCAGGCTTCCTCGGCGGCGATGAATCCGGTGTGGTTGCCGAACTTGGCCAGGGAGTTATTACGACGCACGAGCGGCGTGGTGAGCTCACGCTCGATGAGCCGGGCCAAGACGTCCTGACGAGGCTCCACGACGACGGCCTCGGGAGCGTAGTGCTTGGCGTGCTGGGCGGCGAAGGGCTGGTCGCCCGCCTTGACGGTGCGCATGGCCAGCAAGGTCGAGTGCGCGTTGAGCGCGAGGACCGGATCGGCCTCGGCGGCGAGCTTCTCCCAGGCGGAGGCGGCGGACGAGAGGTCGACGCCCTTCCAGGCACGCTCACGCAGTTCCCAGCGCGCCATGCGCACGAGCCATTCGTTCTGGCTACGCTGTAGCTCGACGAGCTCGGTGGGCGTGGCCTTGGCGAATTCCACGTTCGGCTGCTTGGCGTCGCCGTAGCT
>JAURFU010000080.1 GCA_030834165.1 Verrucomicrobiota bacterium | reverse complement strand
CCTTTCGCTGAGCTGCGCGCCGAGATTCATCAGCTCGGATGACCGGGGCGGAATCGTGTCCGCTTCGAAGTAGCGCGGACTCAGGGCGAGGGGTGCGGTGTGGATGATTTCTGGCGTGCTCAGCCGCACCCTGATCTGCGAGTGCCCCCAGTAACCTTCGAAGCCGGGTTGAGCCTGCGACGTGTTGGTGGCGAACGAAAAGGCAATCAGGAGGATTCGGAGAAAAATATTCATGGAGGATGCGGAAGAGCAGGGATTGGTTTTAATATAAAGTTCTAGACTGACATTTCCGGGACGGCGGCGCAAGGGGCGCGGGGGCCTTCCGGTAGGCATAAGTAACTTATGACTACGGCGGGCGGAGCATTAGGACGGCGAATGGCGGCTAGGCCGCCGTGCAAGAGTGCAAATCGGAGCGGAGCTCCGTTGCAAAAGTGCAAAGGTGGAGGCGGTGATCGGGTGGCAGAAGGGCACGAGGGCCGGAGGGCATGGGGGGAACATGAGAGGCCCCGAGGCTCGGAGGACCAGGGTGAGAGGGTGCCAAGGTGCAAATCGGCCTCCGGCCTGTGCAAAGGTGCAAAGGTGGGACATGCGAGTATCGAGTATGGAGTATCGGGGGTGCCCAGTTTCGGGTGGCTGGTGGCGGGATTGTTCGACTCGGTCATCGACTCAGTCATCTGCCATCGACGCAGTCATCCATTCTGACAGAAGTTCTGCCCTTAGCTAAATGCACCTAAGTCGTGACGCGGTCCCGACCCTACCTAAGGGTTGAACCGGGCGTGGTGGGGCATAGGGTGGGTAATCTCGCCCCACTGTCCTATGTTTTCCCGTTTGATCTGCTGGCTTTTCCTGATGACCGCCGCTTTGTCGGCTCAAAATCAGAACGCCAAGAGCCCCCCAGCTGGCATCGCGGTCCCTGAGAAGGACAAGGCGGAGCTCCTTGCCGTCGGTCGTAAGCTCCAGGCGGACATCGAGGCGCTGAAGAAGCCGGGGGCGCTGTCTGTGGACATCGCGGAGTATGTCCCGGACGTGGAGATCTTCGCCAAGGCGGCCCTTTGGGCGGTCGAACTCAATGAGATCTACTCCCTCAAGCAGGTGGCGGACGCCCGGAACCTGATCAAGGTCGGCAACGAACGTCTGGCGGCGCTGAAGGCCGGGCAGACCCCTTGGCGTAAGGCGACGGGCAACGTCATCCGCGGCTATCGCTCCCGGATCGACGGCTCCGCCCAGCCTTATGGCCTGGTCATCCCCGAGGATCGTCCGGCCAAGGGCGGTCGTCTGGACGTCTGGCTGCATGGCCGGAGCGATGTCCTGACCGAGCTCGCGTTCATGGCTCCTCAGCTGGCCAAACCGAAGACCCCGCCCCCGTCCAAATTGATTACCCTTAATATCTACGGACGCTTCTGTAATGCCTACAAGTTCGCCGGCGAGGTGGACGTCCTTGAGGCCATGGAGCATGCCATCCGGGAATACGGCTGCAGCCCGGATCATGTCGCCCTGCGAGGGTTCTCCATGGGAGGGGCCGGCACCTGGCACCTCGGCGCCCAGCATGTCGACCGCTTCGCGGCGCTCGCTCCCGGGGCGGGTTTCGTCGAAACGACCGAATACGCCAAGGTCGACGCCCCGGGCAAGGTGCCGCCGACACCTTGGGAGCGGAAGCTATTCTCCTTATATGACGTGCCGGGATACGTGCTGAACCTGTCCAACCGCCCGGTCTACCTCTACTGCGGCGACGAGGACCCCGCCCGCTGGCAGGGGCTGAAGATGGTCGCCGCCGCCAAGGCCAGGGGATTCGAGATCCCGGAACTCGTCGGCCCGAAGACCGGGCACAAGTATCACCCTGAGACGAAGAAGCAGCTGGACGCCTTGATGGACGCCGCGGTCGAGAAAGGGCGACCCAAGGCGCCGGCGAAGGTCCGCCTGTCGACGCCGACTCTTAAATATAACAAGGTCGACTGGGTGACCGTGGAAGCCTTGCAGGAACACTGGGTGATCTCCGAGGTCGAGGCGACCAAGGTCGGTCCGGCCAGATATGAGGTAAGGACCAAGGGGGTGGCCGCTTTCAGCCTGGACGTCCGCTCCGTCTGGCCGGCCGAAGGGTCTCCCGAGGTTTCGGTCGACGGCGTCCCCTTCAAGGATGTCACCCGATTCGAGAAGTTCGGCGAAAAGTGGGTCGATCCGCGGACTATCAACCGGACGGACGGGGGGCTGCGCAAGGTGCACGACCTGCAAGGTCCCATCGACGACGCCTTCATGGGGGCGTTCCTGTTTGTCCGCCCCACCGGAAAGTCAGCCTTCCCGCGGGTGGACGACTGGGTGAAGTCCGAATTGGCGTTGGCCGTCCAGAAGTGGAAGGTGAATTTCCGCGGGGAAGTCACGGTCGTCGACGACACCGCCGTCACCGCCGAAATGATGCGGACCCATCACCTGGTGCTCTGGGGCGATGCCGGTTCGAACCAGCTCATCGCCCGGATCCTGCCCAAGCTCCCCATGACGTGGGATGGAGCCAAGGTCTCGATCGACAAGGTCAGTTACGACTCCGCGACGCATGTCCCGATCCTGATCCACCCCAATCCGTTGTCACCCGGGCGCTATGTCGTCCTGAACAGCGGTTATACCTTCCGGCAGGGGAGCGACGTCACGAACGCCTTGCAGACGCCGAAACTCCCTGATTGGGCGATCGTCGATATCACCGTGCCGCCTTCGGCGCAGTGGCCGGGTCAGGTCAATGCGGCTGGTTTCTTCCATGAAGGCTGGGGCGTGCGGTGAGAACTCCGGAGGATGACCGGCCCGGTCATCCCTGCCGATGTCAGGTGTGGGTGGAATGCGGTTGATGGTTGGGGGCGGCAACTAGGGCAGCACGCGGTGCTGCCCCTACCTAAATAAAAAGGGCGCGACTGGTGTCGCGCCCTGGGGGAAGGGGTAAGCCGCCCTTACTTCTTGGTGCCTTCGAGCTTTTCCTTCAGTTCGGGGTGCTTCTTGAGCAGTTCTTCCTTCTGTTCCGGAGTCATCTTGTCGAAGCGCTCCTTCATCTTCTCGCGGAGCTTTTCCTTCTGTTCCGGGGTGAGGTTTTCGCCGCGCTCCTTGAGCTTGGCCTTCAGTTTCTCCTTCTGCTCGGGCGTCAGGTTATCGGCGCGTTCGCGGATGGTGGCCTTGGCCTTTTCGATCTTCGCGGCGACCTCAGGGTGTTCCTTCAGCCAGGCCTGACGCTCTTCCGGGGACATGTTCCGGAGCTTCTCGAGCGCTTCCTTGAGTTCGGGATGCTGCTTGAGGAGTTCTTCGCGGCGATCGCCGTCGCGCTTGGCCGGAGCGTCCTTGCGGGCGGGCTTGTCGCCTTCGGGGGCGGCGTGGGAGGCGGAGGTCGCCACGAGGAGGGCGAGGAGGGAGAGGCCGAGGGTCGAGGTTTTCATGGGTGTTCGAAGATGGAACACCGGTGCGTGGAAGAAAGTTGCAGGCGCTAAGCGTGAGGACGGGAGGACAGGAGGACACGAGGGCACGAGGGCACGTGGGCAAGGTGCGCACACGAGAGGCCCGAGGACGCGTGGGCAAGGGGCGATACGAGAGTATCGAGTATGGAGTATCGAGTATAGGGGACGAACACTCGCTGGCCGGTTGGTACGGTGACGCGGGGGCGAGGGAGTCGACTAACTGTGCAAAGGTGCAAATCGGCCTGCGGCCTGTGCAAAAGTGCAAAGGTGGGATGTGTGAGTGTCGAGTGTCGGGGATGCTCAGTTTCGGGTGGCTGGTGGCAGGCCCGGGTCGCGGGTGGCGGGATTGTTCGACTCGGTCATCGATTCAGTCATCTGCCATCAACGCAGCCCTCTGTTCGGTCCTCCATTCAGTCCTCAATGCAGGAGCAGCTATGTCGTGACGCGGTCCCGACCCTACCTAGGATGTCAGGAGGAGTCGGAGGATGATGGCGATGACGACGAGGAGGAAGATGCGGCGGATGAGGGGCGCGCCTATGGTGAGCACGAGGCCGGAACCCAGGTAGGTGCCGATCAGCTGGCCGGCGATCATGACGCCGGCGACGGGCAGCAGCACGGCGCCTTTGTAGGCGAAGACGAGGAGCGAGCCCAGGTTGCTGGCGAGGTTGACGACCTTGGTGTAGGCCGTCGCCCGGCGGAGTTCCAAGCCGAGCAGGGTGACCGTCGCGATGGTCCAGAACGCGCCGGTCCCGGGGCCGAAGAAGCCGTCGTAGAAGCCCAGCGTCGAGCCGAAGAGCAGGCCGAAGGCGCCGGCCTGGAGCTTGGCCTGACCGGAGTGCTCGCCCAGTTTAGGGCTGAACATCACATAGGCCACGATCGCCAGCAGCAGCCAGGGCACGACCTCGCGGAGGAATTCGTTGCTGATGAGGCTGACCGCCCAGGCGCCGACGGCCGAGGAGAGGAAGCTCGCCGTTGCCGCGCCACGGACCTGCGGCCAATCGACGAGTCCGCCGCGGACGTAGCGGGTCACCGCGACCATCGTGCCGACGGAGCTCTGGGCCTTGTTGGTGCCCAGCGCCAGTTGCGGCGGAAGTCCGGCGGCCAGCAGGGCGGGCACCGTGATCAGCCCGCCGCCGCCGGCGATCGAATCGATGAAACCTCCGATTCCTCCGCAAAGGAAGAGGAAGCAGAGCATTTCAGGCGAAGGGGACATGGGGTTGGGCGCGGAGGCGATGTCATCGCATCCCTACCTCGGGTCAGCCCAGGCGTTGGAAGGCCCAGATGAGGCCGGCCACGGCGATCAGCACCGAGGCCGGGATGACGACCCAGCGGCGATACTTCTCGTCGTCCTTGAGCCAGAAAGTGGCGGCGACGGCCAGGCCGATGACGGCGAGCTGGCCGAGTTCGACGCCCACGTTGAAGCCAAGGAGCGCGCTCACGACGGAGCCCTCGGGGATGCGTTCGTCGATGAGGCGTTGGGCGAAGCCCAGCCCGTGGATCAGGCCGAAGACGAAGACCATCGTCAGCCGGAAGCTGCCGTAGGTCGGTCGGAAGATGTTCTCCAAGGCCACGATGGCGATCGAGGCGGCGATGATCGGCTCGACGATATTGGGGTCCCCCGAGACGAAGCCCAGGGTCGCCAGGGCGAGGGTGATCGTGTGGGCGGCCGTGAAGGTCGTGACTTGGATCAGGATGGGGCGCCACGCGCGGCAGAGCAGGAACAGGCCGAGCACGAACAGGATGTGGTCGAGCCCTTCGGGCAGGATGTGTTCGAAGCCCTGCTTGAGGTAGCTGAGGAAGGTGGAACCGCTGGCGGCGTCGGTCGAGTGGGTGCCCACGCTGCCGGGGGTGGGGCCGGTCGGGGCCTTGGCGGCGAGGCCGGTGAGG
>JAURFU010000007.1 GCA_030834165.1 Verrucomicrobiota bacterium | reverse complement strand
AGACCATGGGCAGCGTCGCCACGCCGATGATCGAACGCAATACCACCATCCCGACCAAGAAGTCGCAGGTCTTCTCCACCGCCGCCGACAACCAGCCGGCCGTCGACATCGTCATCGTCCAGGGCGAACGGCCGATGGCGAAGGACAACAAGCAGCTCGGCACGTTCAAGCTCGACGGCATCAAGCCGGCGCGCCGCGGCGAGCCGCAGATCGAGGTGACCTTCGACATCGACGCCAACGGCATCCTGCACGTCTCGGCCGTCGACAAGGGTTCGGGCAAGGAGCAGAAGATCTCCATCACGGGCTCTTCCGGTCTCTCCAAGGACGAGGTCGAGAAGCTCCGCAAGGAAGCCGAACTCCACGCCGAAGAGGACAAGAAGGTCCGCGAGCTCGCCGAAGCCCGCAACCGCCTCGACGCCGGCGTCTTCACCGCCGAGAAGTTCCTCGCCGACAACGGCGAGAAGATGCCCGCCGAAGCCAAGGCTTCCGCCGAGGCTGCGCTCAAGGAAGCCCAGGAAGCCCTCAAGAAGACCGACGCCAGCGCCGAGGACTTCGAGAAGGCCGCCACGGCCCTCCAGACCGCGCTCATGGCCGCCGCCCAGACCGTCCCGGCTTCCGCTGGCGAACAGCCGCAGGCCGACGCGGGTCCCGCCCCTGATGCCCCTGAAGGCAAGAAGAAGTCCCAGGATGGCAAGGTGGTCGACGGCGACTTCGAGGTCGTCGACGACGGCAACAAGTAAGCGCGAAGTGGTCGCGCCGGGCTTGGGCCAGGGATAGGGCCAGGCCGCTCAGCAAAGGGCCGGAGTCACGCGACTCCGGCCCTTTTTGTGCATGTCGTCTTGCCCCTCTCGGGTGACTCCCTAGGTCTGGAGGCGTGAACACCTCGGAGCAGCTTTTCCAACGCGCCCTCTCGATGATCCCGGGCGGCGTCAATTCCCCGGTCCGCGCCTTCCGCTCGGTCGGCGGCACCCCCTTCTTCACGAAGTCGGCCAATGGCGCCCGTCTGACGACGGCCGACGACCAGGAGCTCGTGGATTTCGTCCTGACCTGGGGTCCGGCCATCCACGGCCATAACGACCCGGACATCCGCGCGGCGGTCCGCGAGGCCCTCGACCGCGGCACGAGCTTCGGCACCCCGAACCCGCTCGAGGTCGAGATGGCCGAGCTGATCCTTTCCTGCGTCCCGGCGGTGAAGAAGGTCCGCATGACCAACAGCGGCACCGAGGCCACGATGTCCGCCATCCGCCTCGCCCGCGGCTACACCGGCCGCAACAAGATCATCAAGTTCTCCGGCTGCTACCACGGCCACGTCGACTCGCTCCTCGTGAAGGCCGGTTCCGGCGCGCTCACGCAGGGCAATCCCGACTCCGCCGGCGTCACCCCCGGCACCGCGGCCGACACGCTCGTCGCCGAATATAACAATCTCCCGGCGCTCTCCGCGCTCTTCGACGCCAATGCGGGTCAGATCGCCGGCCTCATCGTCGAGCCGTTCCCGGCGAACGTCGGTCTGATCCTCCCGGATGCGGGCTTCCTCGCCGGCCTCCGCGAACTCTGCACCAAGCACGGCACGGTGCTCATCTTCGACGAAGTGATGACGGGCTTCCGTCTCTCCCTCGCGGGCACGCAGGGCCTGCATGACGTCGTCCCGGACCTCGTCTGCATGGGTAAGATCATCGGCGGCGGCCTTCCGGTCGGCGCTTTCGGCGGCAAGGTCGAGATCATGGACAAGCTCGCGCCGCTCGGTCCGGTCTACCAGGCCGGCACGCTCTCGGGCAACCCGCTCGCCATGGCCGCCGGCCTCGCCGCGGTCCGCAAGCTGAAGGCCCAGAACCCGTATGCGCGCCTCGACGTCCTCGGCCGTCGCGTCCGCGATACGCTGCTCGCCGCCGCGCAGGCCAAGGGCATCCCGCTGCAGGTCCCACAGGTCGGCTCGATGTTCTCGCTCTACTTCAACACCGAGAAGGTCCGTAACTACGACCAGGCCATCGCCTCCAACGGTGACCTCTACCGCAAGGTCTTCCGCAACGCGCTCGACAAGGGCGTCTATCTCGCGCCTTCGCCCTACGAGACCGCCTTCATCTCGACCGCCCACGAGGGCAAGGACATCGACAAGTCCTGCGAAGTCCTCGACGCCGCCGTGCGCGCCCTCTGAACATGCCCAAACTCGCTTTCATCGGTTCCGGACGCATGGCAGGCGCCATGGTGCAGGGACTTATCCGCTCGGGCGCCTGCGCTCCGGCCGACATCACCGTCATCGGCGGTAATGATACGACCGCCGCCGACCTTTCCAAGGCCACCGGTGTCCGCGTGGCCTCCACGCCTGCCGAGCTCCTCGCCGGCGCCGACGCGGTCGTGCTCGCTTGCAAGCCGCAGCAGTTCGCCGACCTTGACAAGGCCTATGCTACCCTGGCTCAGGGTAAGCTCGTGCTTTCCATCCTCGCCGGGACCCGCCTCGCCACCATCGGCGCTTTCTTCGCCTCCGCCCGTAACATCGCCCGCGCCATGCCCAACACCCCGGGCGCGGTCGGCCAGGGCATCAGCGCACGTTGTTCGGCCGCGCCCCTGGCCTCCGCCGACGCCGCGATCGTCGACGCGATCCTCTCCGGTCTCGGGCCGGTGATCGAACTGCCCGAGTCGATGTTCGACGCCGTCACCGCCGTCTCCGGCAGCGGTCCCGGTTTCTTCTTCGAATACGTCGCCGCCTACGAAGAGGCCGCCGTCGCCCTCGGCTTCACGCCGGAGCAGGCCAAGCTCCTCGTCCGTCAGACCTTCAGCGGCTCGCTCGCGCTGCTCGCCGCTACCGGCGAGACGCCGGTGAACCTCCGCATCCAGGTGACTTCGCCGGGCGGCACGACCAAGGCCGGCCTCGACGCCATGGAAGCCGGTAAGTTCCGCGAGATCGTCGCCTCCGCCCTCATCGCCGCCAAGAAGCGCGGCGAAGAGCTCGGTAAGAAGTGAGCGTCCGCCGGAGGCGGCGTCAGTCGCACGGACTATCGTTGACCCTGCGCCATAGGTGCCAGGTGTTCAGGCCGGCCAGGGGGATCAGCACGATGGCGAAGAGCGAGAAGAACGACATCGCCGGATGGACGATGAGGCTGCCTAGGGTCAGTTCGCCCCACGTTTCGCTCGTCTTGAGGAAGACCCAGCCGAACTGAGAGTAGAGCAAGCCGTAGAGCGTGGTGCCGATCAGCAGGGCCAGCGGACTCCAGAGCCAAAGCCGCGATGCGCGGATGTCCTTAAGCCAACGGCGGAAAAGCCAGGTCACGAGGACGCCGGTCGGCAGGCTGGCGGCCAGCATGACCAAGCAAGCAAGCCAATCGAAAGGCAGTTGTTTGAAGTCGTCGGGGTCGCTGTAATAATTGCCTAGCGGAATCCTCTCCAGGATGAGCATCGGGGCGAAGGCCCACAAGGCGCCGTAGAACATCCCGAGCCGATGGTTTCGCCAGAAGTTCGCTAGCTTTGTCATGGGGATATGCTGACATCTCCCGCTAAGCTCGCCAACTTTATAAATGCTAGTTATATGCAAGTGGGCGTGATTATTCGTCCCATTAGGATCTGAGGGGTGCCATGAATAAGGCTCCGTTGGGATGGTCTTTCCAAGGTTGAGGACAGCACGTGGTGCTGTCCCTACCTATTAACCCCGATACTCGATACTCCAGACTCAATACTCTAACACGCTTACTTCTTCTTGGCCTTCTTGACCGGCTGGCCGCCGGGCAGACGTTTCTGTTCCTGCTTAGGCAGAGGGCCGGCGAGGGGCGGGGTCTCGAAATACTTACCGTCGTCGGTCATGCGTGGGTCGCCGGTCTCGCGGAGGATCGTGAAGAGGCGGTCGGTCATCTCCTTGCGGATGGCCGCATAGGCAGGATCCTCGGCGACGTTGTTCATCTCGTCCGGATCTTTGCGGAGATCGTAGAGCTCGAACATCGGTCGGCGGCCGTAGAACTTGTCGAACAGCGCCGACCATTCCGGGGATTTGCGCGCGCCGACGAACCAAGCCTTGGTCGGGCCGGCATCATCGTCGGGCAGGGTCACGAAGGTCGTCTTGGCGACCTCGTCGAAGGTCGGCTCGTCTTTCCCATCCAGCCGGTAGGGATCGCCGAGGGGCCAGCGCTCGGGCTTGAAATTGACGATGAGGGCGTGGTCGAGGGTGCGCAGCACGCGCTGCGGGTAGGGCGTGTAATCCGGGCGGGCGATCTCGACATGACGTTCGCGGCCGGCGACGACCCACGTGCGCGACGGATCGACGAGCCCTTGACGTTCGGAACGGAGCACGTTCCAGAGCGAACGACCGGTCATCACCGCGGGCGGCTTCACGCCGCCGGCTTCGAGGAAGGTCGGCGCCAGGTCGGGCAGGCTGACCATGTCGTCCACGACGCGTCCGCCCTTGATGCCGGGACCGGAGAGGATGAGCGTGACGCCGGTGCCGAAGCCGTAGAGGTTGCACTTACCGTGCGGGAAGCCGGGGGCGCCATGGTCGCCGCTCACGGCGATCAGCGTCCGGGAGAGTTCGCCGGTACGCTCGAGTTCCGCGAGCAGCACGCCCAGCGCGGCGTCGAGGGCCTGCGCTTCGCCGAGGTAGTCGGCGAGGTCTTCGCGGACCACCGGGACGTCCGGCAGGAAGGCGGGGAGCTTGCCCTTGAGCGCGTCCGGATCGATGTCCCAGAGTTTCTTCCCGCTGCCGCGGACCCAGGCGCGGTGCGTGTTCGTCGGCCCGAACCAGTAGGCGAAGGGCTGACCGGCGGGCTTGGCGGCGAGCATCGCCTGGAAATTACCGCGGACCTCATCCATGAGCTTGGCGCGGGCCGCTTCGACGGTGGCGCCTTTCGCCACGAGCTCGGTCGCGTTTTCGGAGAAGTTATTGAACGCCCGTCCGGCTTTTTCGTAAGCATGTTTCTGCCCGCCATAGGGAGCGTCGGCCGGAGAGCCCGGACTCCAGACCTTGTAGGATTTGCCGAGGTGGTACCCGGCGTCGCGGAGCAGCAGCGGGTAGGTGGGGATGGTCTCGTCCCAGACCGCGCCTTGCAGGATGGCGCCGCGTCCCGTGCGCCAGAAATGCTGGCCGGAGAGCAAGGAGCTGCGGCAGGGCGTGCAGGAGGGGGCGTTGACGTGGGCGTTGCGGAAGAGCACGCCGGACTTCGCGAGGTGATCAAGATGGGGCGTTTTCAGCAGTCCGTTGGGTCCGACCGTCCGGCCGTGCTCGGCATAGATGCGAGCGAAGCGGCCCCAATCATCGGCGAAGAAGAAGAGGATGTTCGGGCGTTCGGCGTCGGCGGCGGAGGCCGCGGCGGCGAAGAGCAAGGTGGCGAAGTATCCGAGGATGAGTCTCATGGCGTCAGTTCAGGCAAGGATCGGAGGCGGGTGGTAAGTTCTTGAACTACCGGCGCATGCCGGTCGGCCACGTTGTGCGACTCTTCCGGGTCCACGTCGTGATCGTAGAGTTCGGTCTGTCCGTCGCTCCAGCGGATGAAGCGCCAGCGGGCGGTGCGGATGCTTTGGCCGTGGAGCTTGGGGCCCCGCGATACCAAGGTGAACGCGGCGTCCTTGATGACGGCGGAAGGGTCGGTCAGGATCGGGCGCAGGCTCGTCCCGGCGCCGGCGTGCGGCATCCGCAGGCCGCAGAGGTCGGAGACCGTAGGATACAGGTCGACGAACTCGGCCAACGAGCGGGTCGTCCGGCCGACTTTCATTCCAGGCGCCGCGATGATGAGCGGCGCACGGCAGCTGCGCTCGAAGAGGGTGTTCTTGTTCCACCACTGGCGCTCGCCCGTATGGTAACCATGGTCGCCGACGAAGATGACGATGGTCTTATCCCAGATCTTTTTTTGGTCGAGAGCGTCGAGGACGCGGCCGAGCTGGGCGTCCATGTAGCTGGTCGCCGCGCAGTAGGCGCGCATGAGCTCCTGCCATTCCGTGCTCGTGAACTTGCCGAAGGCGGCGCCGTAGTCGCCGAAGCCGACGCTCTCCTTGCGGACGGGGGTGAGGTCGGCGGGGTCGCGCCACGTCCGCAAGGTTCCGGCCGGATAGAGGTCGAAATATTTCTTGGGCGCGATGAAAGGATCGTGCGGCTTCATGAAGCCGCAGCCGATGAACCAAGGCCTGTCCCCGAGTTCCTCGATCATCGCCACGGTCGCGGCGGCGATCTGGCCGTCCGGCTGATCATCATCGGTGCCATCCGCAGCTCCCCACACGCACCATTTCAAAGCTCCGTCGGTGACGTCCCGGCCTTCGAGCAGCCTGCGCCCGGCCTTGGTCGCCTCAAAGGCCTGAGCCGTGTGCCAGGAATGGCCCACGTCCATCCAGCGTTGTCTCGCTTCCGCATCCTTGCCGCCGCCTAGGTGGGTGATCTTTCCGAACGCGTGGGTTTGCCATCCGGCTTCCTTGCAGAGCTGCGGGAGCGTGACGACGTCGGGCATCTTCTGTCGCAGGGGCGTATCATTCCCCACGATGCTGGTCTGTTCGGCGCGGCGGCCGGTCAGCAGGCTGCAACGGCTCGGGTTGCAGACGGGGTATTGGACATAGGCCCGTTCGAAGGTCGTCCCGCGGGCGCGCAAGCGGTCGAGGTTCGGGGTCTTCACGACCTCCTTCGTGAAGGCTCCGCCGAAGTCCCGCAGGTCATCCGCCATGATGAGCAGGACATTGGGTTTGGTCTGGGCGACCATCGCCAAGGGCAGGAGTAGGAGGGCCGGGAGGCGCATGGGTCAGCGGGCGGGCTTGACCGGAGCCGGCTCGAAGTCGGTCTTGTCGACCCAGCCGGCGTTGATGGGTTCGCCCTTCATGTAACGTTCGTAGAAACCGCGGCGCTTAACGTCGGGGTGAGGATGGGCTTCATACTCTGCTCCGCGGCCAAGTGCGCGGAGGTCGCCTTGGCGCTTCAGTTCGGCCCACATCTGGGTCCGGAGTTTCTCGGCGTCGGCTTGACGCGTGACGGCGAGATTGCGCACGCAGTCCGGGTCGGTCCTCAGGTCGTAGAGTTCCTGTCCCGGCCGCATCCCGAAGCAGAGTTCCCAGAAGGGGTCCGATCCTTTGTCGCGACGCGCCTGGAGGATGAGCGATTTCGTCGGGCTGGCGTCGGTGTCGAGGTAGCCCGTCTCCGGATTGCAGGCGGGCCAGCGCGACGGCTCGGCGTTCTCCAGGTAGATCAGGCCGTCCTTCACGATGCCGCGGGTCGGGTAGCCCACGTCGCCGGGACGGCCGAGGTCGTTCCGTTCCCGGCCGATGAGGGTGGAGTCGCGTCCGGCTACGGGCGCCGTGCCGTCGGAGCGGAAGATGTCGAAGAGGCTGCGGCCTGACGTCGGGAGCAGGCCGGACTTTTCCCAGGGGAGTTCGGCGGCCTCGAGGAAGGTGGGCGCGAGGTCGACGAAGCTGACGAACTCCGCGACCTTGCGGCCGCGGCTCGACGCCGGGATGCCGACGGGCCAGCGGACGGCGAAGGGCAGGTGGTTCGCGTTCTCGTAGGTGGAGCCTTTGACGCGAGGGAAGGGCATGCCGTTGTCGGATGTCACGATGATCAGCGTACGGTCGAGTTCGCCGAGGGCTTCCAGCTGCGCGAGCACCTTGCCCAGATGGGCGTCGAGGTGTTCGACCTCCACCGCGTAGTCGAGCATGTCGCCGCGGACCGTCGCGTTATCGGGCCAATAATTCGGAACACGGTCCACGTCGCCGGGCTTTTTCCCGAAACGCGTGTGGCTGCCTTCTTCGTAGGCACGGTGCGGTTCTTGGAAGCCCAGCCAGAAGAACCAAGGCTGGCCCTTGGGCGCGTCCTGCAGGAAGTCGGCGAAGTTGGCCGCGTAGTCGTTCGGCGCAATCGCCTTCGCCGGAGGCTGGAGGCGACGCTTCTGGTAGACCTTGCCCGTCATCGGCCGGGGCGAGCCATCGGCTTTACGTGATTCGCCGGGCCCCCAGACCTTGCCCGTCGAAGCATAGAAGTAGCCCGCCTTGGCGAGGGCCTCGGGCAGGATGCCGATCTCCGGCGGGAAGCTGGGCGTGTGGTTGGCGGCGGCGCCGAGGAGCCAAGGGTGGCGTCCGGTCATGATCGCTGAACGCGACGGCGCGCACTTCGCCGTCGGCGTGTAGGCGTTGAGGAAGAGCAGGCCCTCCTTGGCCACGCGGTCGAAGTTCGGGGTCTTCACCCAGGAGCATCCGTAGGCGCCGGCGTGGCCGTTGCCCCAGTCGTCGGCGATGACGAAGAGGATGTTGGGTTTGCCCATTTCTTTGGCGAGAGCGGTGGCGTGACCGATGAAAGTCGCGCAGAGGGCGGCGAGGAGCAGGGTGGGGCGCATGGCTTGGGGTGGGCAGGTTCTAGGTCGGCGGAGGGACGCATGCAATGCCACAGCCACGCGGACAAAGAAAAGGCCGGACGACTGGCGTCGTCCGGCCTTCGCGGGAGATACCAGGCGGGCTTACTTCTTGGCCGGGGCCTTCTTGCCACCCTTGGCGGCGGGCTTGGCGGCCGGCTTCGGGGCGAGGTCGCGGATCTTCACGTTGCGGAACCAGACTTCGTCGCCGTGTTCCTGCAGGAGGATGTGGCCGTCGGCCCATTCGCCGAAGTTCTTGCCGTACTTAGGATCGGCATACTTGGACTTCGCGACCAGGTCGCGGAACTCCTGCGTGTTGCGGTCGTAGGAGATCACGAGGCGGCCGTTGAGCCAGTGTTCGACCTTGGTGCCCTTGGCGATCACGTAGGCGTTATTGAACTCGCCAATGCGGTTGGCGCGCTTGTCCTTGGAGGCGGTCTTGAGGTCGTAGAGCGAGGAGACCGTGCGGTTGCCGTCGCGGCCGAGCTTGGCGTCCGGGTGGACGGCGTCGTCGAGCATCTGGAACTCCAGGCCGAAGGCCGAGCCGGCGCCCTGGTTGAGGTCAGGCTGCACGAAGTACTTCAGGCCGCTGTTCGCGCCCTTGGTCAGGCGGAAGTCGACGGACACTTCGAACTCCTTGAAGCGCTCGATCGTGATGATGTCGCCGGCGTTGGCGGATTCCTTGCCGTCGCCCTTGGCGACGTGGAGCATGCCCTTCTCGACGGACCAGCCGGCCTTCGGGAAGTCCGGGCCCTTGGCGGAGCGCCAGCCCTTGGTGGAGCGACCGTCGAAGAGGAGCTTCCAGCCGTCGGCCTTCTCGGACTCGGTCAGCGTGTTGTCGGGGATCTTCGTGAGCGAGATGTTGCGCCACTCGACCGTGGTGCCGGCCTTGGCGGCGTCCTTGCCGATCCCGTGGACCTGGAAGGCGATGAAGCCGGCCTTGTAGCCGTCGTCACGGACGTCGACGCGCTGCACGCCGTTGAGCCAGGTGCGGATGCGGGGGCCGTTGGCCTCGACCTTCACGCGGTTCCACTCGCCGACCTTGGTGATCTCACGGCCCTGCTTGGAGAAGGCGAGGGCGTCGCCGCCGCCGAAGCCGGGGAAGATCCAGCCGCGACGGCCTTCTTCGTAGAGACCGGCGGACCACATGCGGGCCTCGGTGTCGGGCTTCTTCACGTTATTCGGGTCGGTGTCGATCTCGGCCTGGTAGCCGTGGACGCGGCCGGCGGGCACCTTGGCGGGCTTGCCGTCGCCGCCCTTGTAGGCGACTTCCTTGGCTTCGGAGTGGCTGCGGAACTGCACGCCCGAGTTCAGGCGCGGGTCGTTCTTGAATTCATACTCGAGCACGAAGTTCGCGTAGTCCTTCTCGGTGGCGAGGAAGGTGTTCGGCGTGTTGAGGGTCGAGGTGCCGACGAGGGTGCCCTGCGCGCTGACGGCGTAGGTGGCGTCGCCGCCGAGCTTCTTGAAGCCCGTGAGGTCCTTGCCGTTGAAGATCTCGACTTTGTTCGGGTTGGCCTTCGGGGCGCCGGCGGCGGCCTTGGGGGCGGGGGACTGGGCGTCGTTGGCGCAACCGACGATCAGGAGGGCGGCGGCCGAGAGTCCCAGGAGGAGCGGGGTCTTTTTCATGGTGGGTATGATTTGGTTTAGAGATGAAAAAGCGGAGCGGCCTCGCGACCGCTCCGCTTCGTCGGAGGAGCTTAGAACGTCGTGGGGATCTCGAAGCCCTTGCGGCCGGCGCGCTTCGCGACGAGGTCGCGGTTGGCGGCGTCGGCGTTGGCGCCGGTGAAGAGCTCGGTCTTGGTGTCCTGCGTGAGCGGGGCGCCGAGGACGGCCTTGGTCTCGTCGAGGTTCACGCCGTTACGGCCGAGGTGCTCGGCCATGCGGCCGAAGGCTTCGGCGAGGCCGGAGCTGGCCTTGAGCGCGTCCTTGATCTCGCCGGCGCTCTTCTTCGCGCCGAGGCGGAAGGAGATGTTGGCGGAGTGGACGAGGGCGGTGGACAGGTGGCACTCACGGACCGGGGCATTGATGTCGGCGGAGGAACCCTTGCGGATGCCGGCGACCCAGTTGGCGTGGTGGCCGGAGGCGCCGCCGGTGAGGTCGACCTGGTCGACGACCTTGCCGTAGGACTTGATGAGCTTGCCGGAGAGGTCGTAGGCCTGGGCGGAGTTGTAGTCCGGGACGACGATGGTGGCGTTCTCGCACTCGACGATGATGCCGATGTCAGGGGACTTGGCCGACTTCTCGTTCGGGTTGTTCTCCTTGAACTTGCCGAACTTGTTCATCGGGCCGTCGATCTTGCCGTCGGAGGTCAGGCCGTAGACTTCGGTGATGAGCGGGGCGGCGGCGTAGTTGTGGATCGAGATGAAGGTATTCGGGGTCTCGGCGCAGTCGACGTAGCCGAAGCGGCCACCGACGGACACGACTTCCGGGGACACCTCGTGGGTGTTCAGGAACCAGCGGGCGATGTCGATCTCGTGGATCGCCTGGTTGCAGAGGTCGCCGCCGCCGTAGTTCCAGAACCAGTGCCAATCGTAGTGCACCGGGCCCTGGTTGGAGGCGTGCTGGACCTTGTCGGACTCGTTGCCGCGGATGGATTCCTGGATGTCCGCCGGACCGTGCCAGAGGTCGTAGTCGATCTCGGACGGGATGGCGTTCTTGCCGGCCGGCCCGATGGACTTGCGGCGCTTGTAGCAGATCGCTCGGGAGACCTTCACCTTGCCATACTTGCCGCCGTGCACGTCCTTGATGGCGGCGCGGATGCCGGCGCCGGAGCGGCTCTGGGTGCCGGCCTGGACGACGAGCTTGGAGAAGTGGTTCGAGGCGGCGACGAGCTGCTGGCCTTCGAAGATGTTATGCGAGAGGGGCTTCTCGACGTAGAGGTGCTTGCCGGCCTGCAGCGTCCAGATGCCCTGGATGGCGTGCTGGTGGTTGGGGGAGGCGATGGAGACGGCGTCGATGTCCTTGTCTTCGAGCATCTTTCGCATGTCGGTGTAACCCTTGGCGCCGGGGTTGGCCTTCAGGCCCTTCTCGACGACCTTGGAGTCGACGTCGCAGAGGGCGACGATGCGGACGCCCTTGATCTTCTTGAGCTCCTTGATGTGCTCGTTGCCACGGCTGCGGAAGCCGACGACGGCGACGCGGAGGTCACCGTTGGCGCCGGCGGACTGGGCATAGGTCTGGGCGCTGATACCGGCCACGGCGGCGGCCAGGGCAGAGTTCTTGATGAACGTACGACGATGTAGTTGGGACATAGATGGACTTGGGGGTGAGACGAAGCATACGGAGATGCCGTCTGAGTCGAGATTGTTCCAAGGCGCGGACTAGGCGAATATCGGCAGGAACAGCTGATCCAAAGAGCCAGGGCTAGGGCTGGTCAAGAATGATTAAATAATTATTAATCAATAACTTACAAAAGTATTAAATCGCCTATCCCTAGCTCTGACCCTGGCCCTAGCCCTGCTTCAGCCTACTTCACCGACTTGATATACTGCCGGATGGCCTCGAACTGGTCGGGGCCTTTACCTTCGTAGGGCTCGGACAGCTGGGTCATGCCTTCCGGGTCGATCCGGGGCGTAGCCCGCCTGCCTACCTATCGCCTGAGCACCCCTTCGGCTCGCTCTTTCCAGTAAAAGGCGAGGTGGTAGAGGATGCCGCAGCTGGAATTATGCAGGTAGTCGAAGCGCCCGGGAAGGTTGCGCAACTCTTCGCGCTGAGCCGGGGTGACTTGATCGGCGTCGACCATGAGCAGGATGAGCGCCGATTCGCCGGCTTCGCGTGTCAGGTGCCAGATTTCCCGATAGGGCCCCCACTGGGGATTGGGGTAGCCTTTCTGGTCCTTCCAGACCGGGACGTGTCGCCAGTCGGGTCCGACCATGCGCATTTCCTCCGGGGTCTTCTTCGCCAGCTTTGCGAGGACGCTCGTGAAGCGTTGGGTCCCGAGTTCACGGACGGTCCGCATCCGGGCCAGGATCTTCGATTTCAGCGCCTTGTCGGGTTCGAGGGCATGGAGGACTTCCAGGGAGATCTGCATCTGCAAGAGCGCGTAGGCAGGCTTTTGCCCGCCGGGGTTGGCGGATTGTTCGATGGCCTCGTCGACGTATTGCCGCCACTTGGCGTGGTAGCGTTCGTCGCGAGTCACGTCCCAGGCGGCGGCGTAGATCATCGGAAGGCGGGCCGCCTCGTGCGGTTGCACGTTCCACATGCGGCAGATGCCCAACGGACAGCGTTTCCCGTCCGCCCGGCAGAAGTCGTAGTCGTTTTCGGGGGTCACGAAGGCGATCATGCGCTCGGCGACGTCGGCCAGCAGCTTACGGATTTCCTGCTTGGCGGACTCATCCGCCAGCGGGCTGTGGTAATAGCGCCAGAGGCCGTGGACGAAATGGGTGACTTGGTCGCGCGAGGAGTTGATGTATGAGCTGTGACCATCCTCGGGGCAGACGTTGCGGGCGACGAATCCCCGCACGCCATGCACGGTGGCGCAGCGACGTAGCCCGGTGAACACCTCCGCCGCCCGGGAGCGCAGCGATTCCTCACGAGTGACGGAGAAGCGGTCGCAGAGGGTGCTGAGCATCGCCCCGCCGAGGATGGCGCCATCCTCCATGCCCGTGCCGTAGCCGCACGGGTTGGGGAATTGGCGGCGGACCTCCTCCGCCGTCGGCAAATGGGCCTGTTCCTTCCCTGGCTCGTAACTGCTGAGGTAATCCGCGAAAGTCTGCACCTTGGGCAGGTAGAAGCGGTTCCAGGCGGCCTCCCAGGCCTGGTCAATCGGGTGCGGTGGCGTCGATTTCTCCTGGGCCGGCAAGGAGATCGTCATGAGCGCGAGCAACGGGATGAGGCGGAGGCGCGCGAGCAGCATGACGGAGCCGATTGATACCTTTGTTGACCGAAAGAGCAACGGTCTCCTGTTCGGAGCGATCCGGCCATGGCCGGCTCCTTGCGCCGACCCGCTTCACTCGGGGAAGGAATGGAACCATGGGCATGCATGGCATGCCGCCCTTCCTCGCCTCACCCTTGTCCGCTTACTTCACCGACTTGATATACTGCCGGATGGCCTCGAACTGGTCGGGGCCTTTACCTTCGTAGGGCTCGGACATCTGGGTCATGCCTTCCGGGTCGGCATACTTGGGCATCTTGGTGTCCGGGTCGATCCGGGTCGGGGCCAGCACCCAGCGATGGTAGTAGCCCTTGCGGAGTCGCTCGGCGGATTCCGCGAAGTTGATGGCGGGCGCTTCGAAGACGGCGGTCGCCTCCTGTTCGCCGACCGCGTGGCAGGTGATGCAGTTGAAGCCGCCGTCGGCGCCGACGAGCTTCTCCCCGTTCGCGATCTTCTCGGCGTCGGCCGCCGCCTCAGGCGCTTCCTGCTGGGGCAGGCCGTGCTGATGGTTGAGGCCGAGCGCGAGCCCGTCGGCGTGATGGGCGAAGCCGGGCATGCGGCCGATGAGCCAAGGGCGCGGCTTGTATTCGATCTGGCCGGCGATGAACTTGCTCATCCAGTCGTGGCGGAGTTTCTCGCCGAGCCAGGTGAGGGGCGGGATCGGCGCGTCATGCACGGGCTCGCCCTCGACGTGTTCCTTGGCCGGCAGGGCCTCGCGGAGTTTCTTGGCTTCGCCGTCGACCTTGGTCCAGGTGCTCACCGCGCCGTCGCGCGCGTGGCAGGCGACGCAGTTGAGGTTCTTGATCTGACGCTCGGCGTATTCGGCCGGGGTGTCCTGCTTGAGCGAGGCGAGGTCGGTCGCGAGGAAGGCCTTCAGCGCGGCGCGCTGCGATCCGGTGAGCGCGAAGTCCGGCGCCGTGGCGCGGGCGGAGACGTCAGGGGAGAGGCAGCCCTTGTCGCCGGCGGCGAGGACTTTCGCGAGCGGCGGCTGGGTGGTCGCGGGCATGCCCGCATGGCAGTTGAGGCAGCCGGCGCTGACGATGAGCGCGGCGCCGCGGGTCGCGTCGCCGGCGACGGCCTTGCGCTTGATCATGCGGGAGTTCGCGAGCAGATAGGCCGCGAGCTGCGTGGCTTCTTCCTCCTCGAGGCGGAAGTGCGGCATGCGCGTGGCCGGATAGTGCTTGGCCGGATCCTGCAGGTATTCCACGAGCGCGGCGGGGTGCCACTTGTCGTTCACGTGGCCCATCGGCACGCGTTCATGGACATCCTTGCCTTCGGCGTCAGGGCGCTGGTGGCAGGCGATGCAGCCGAGGTTGGCGAAGAGCTCGCCGCCCTGCGGCGCGAGCTTGAGGTCGACGGCGCCTTCCTTGGCTTGCGCGCCTTGCGTGAGCATCGCGGCGAGGTCGGCGGCCTGCTGTTCGGCGCCAGCGCCGGTCAGCACCTTGGGCATCAGCGAGTGCGGACGGATGGAATGCGGGTCATGGATCCAATCGGCCAGGAAGGGCGCCTTGAACTTCGCGCCGAGTTCGGCGAGCAGCGGCGCGTTCTGGCCATGCTCCGGCATGCCGGCGCCTTTGGCGGGCAGGCGGGCGGCGTCGGCGTGGCAGGCGGCGCAATTCATCTGCGCGAAGAGGAGGCGGCCTTCGCGGACCTGGGCGGCGGCGTCGAGTTCCTTGTCGGCCGGGTGCGTGAGGATCGTCGGCGGCACCGGCTCGAGCGGGAAGTCCTTCGAGGCCCAGCTGAGGCGTGCGAACGTGTCTCCTTTGGCCGCGCCGGAGATCTCCGCCACGAGACGGTTCGGGCCCTTGTTGAGCTGCACGGTCTTGATGCCGGGTCCGTCGAGGAGCGGCTGGCCGTTGAGGCTCAGCTTGAACTGGCCGGAAGTCTCGACCGAGAGCTTGAAGGTGCCGCGCATCGGCGACTGGAGGTCGCCTTCCCACTTTGCGGTGAACGGACCGGCTGGGAGGAAGGGCGTCGGCGCCTGGCCGGCGGGGACGTAGAGCGCGAAGAGGCGGTCGGCGCGGACGTCGGTCTTGCCGGCCGCGGTGAACGTCACCTTGAGTCCGGGGAGGTCCTGGGCGGAGAGGGCGGTCGCGAGGGTCGCGGCGAGCAGGCAGAAGAGACGGCGGAGACGCATGGCGGCGGTGCACGTCTATTGGGACGCATTCCCGCCGTCAGGCAAGCCCCCAACAAGAAGGCCCGGCGTGAACCGGGCCTTCGTCGATGAGGAATTCGCCTCAGCTTACTTGGCGAACGAGCGGTAGTCTTCGCCTTCCTTCTCGGGCACCACGTTGATCGTGTGCGCGATGTCGTCCGGCACGCGCGAACCGTCGACGGCCTTCACGTTCATCTTGATGCGCATCTGCATCACCGGGACGAGTCCGTCGACTTCGAGGAAGACCGACTTGCCGTCGTCGGCGAGCTTGACGGACTTGATCGGCACCTGGTCGGAACCTTTCTCCTCGGGCTTGCTGACCTTGTACGTGTCGGAGCCGTAGGCGCCGGAGTAGAGGTAGTTGTACTGCTCGAGGGACCAGTTCTGGGCGTCGGAGGCCGACTTCTTGTCGAGCGCGCCGGTGAAGCGCACGGTGATGCCCTTCTTGGAGACGTGGAGGGCTTCCGGCATCGTGACGGACTTGCCGGTGTAGCGGACGCGCTGGATGGCGCCGTCCTTCACCCCGTTGGTCTGCCAGCCCTTGAGGCCGGAGACGTAGAGCTGCCCGTCGGCCGGGTTGAAGCGCGCGCGCATCAGGCCGGTGGCGAACTTCAGCGGGAACTTCACCACGCCGCCCTGGGCGACGTCGCCGACGCGTTCCTGGAGGACCGCGAAGAGCGAGGACTTGCCGTAGGAGAGGTAGAGCATGCGGCCTTCGAACGGACCCCACTTGCCCTTGTTGGCCGGCACCCAGATCTGGCCGCCGTTGGAGTTGTCGACGTCATACGGGATCCAGCAGAGGTGCGGGCTGTACTTCGTCGGGGCCGGGGCGCGGTGGGCGAGGTCGGGGACTTCGATGAACTCGCCCGGCTTGGAGAAGTGGAGATAGTCGACCGGGACCCAGGTGCCCTGGTTGTCGCCGTTGGAGACTTCGCCGTTGGGGCCGACGCCCATGCCGTTCGGGGCGCGGATGCCGGTGGCGTAGACTTCGAACTTCTGGCCGTCGGCCGAGACCTTGAAGATGCAACCATGGTGGTCGCTGAGGGGACCCCAGCCACGGCCTCCCGGATTCACGGGGCCGCCCTTGAGGAAGTAGAAGTTGCCCTGCGCGTCCGTCTGCAGGTCGAACATGAACTCGTGGAAGTTCGAGGTCACCTGGACGTCGTTGTTGAAGTTCTGGTAGAAGTCGGCTTCGCCGTCCTTGTTGAAGTCGTGGAGGATCGTGATCTGATCGCGGCCGAGGACGTAGATCTGCTCGTTGACGATCTTCAGGCCGAGGCCGTGGAAGATGCCGGTGGCGTAGCGGCGCCAGGTGATCTTGCTGAGCTTGTCATCGGCGAACTTGCCGACCCAGACGTCGCCGCTCCAGGTGGAGAAGGCGATGCGGCCGTCCTGGAAGAAGTCGATCGCGCCGACGCGGATCCAGGAGTTGTAAGGGTTCTCGGCGGGGATGGTGACGGTGTCGACGAGGTAGGGAGCGGCCTGCACTTCGGCGAGCTGGTCCTTCAGGGACTGCTTCTGCGCGGCGTCGGTCTCGCTTTCGATGCGGCCCTTGAGCGTCTCGATCTGCTTGGCCTGGTCGGTCTCGCCGAGCGTGCCTTCGGTGACGACTTCCTGCGTCCAGTGGGCAGGGCCGCCCTTCGTGAAGGCGCGGAGGTCGGCGGCGGCGGCGACGCGGGAGGTCACCTTGCGCAGCACGTCCCCGGCGTTGATCGCGCCGTGGGCGAAGGAGACCTTGAACGAGGTGCCGGCGGCGACCTTGGCGAGCTTGAGCGCGAGGAAGTTGCCCTTGTTGCTCAGGATCGAGCCGTTGGGCAGGCCGTTGACGGTGACCGTGGTGAGTTCGTCGGCCGGCTTCACGATGGCCGGGGCGTTCTTGGCGGCCTTGGTGGTCTTGGCCTTGGCCTTCGGGTCGGCCTTCTTGCCGGGCTGCTCGGGCGGGAGCGGGATTTCCATGCGGACGATCGCGTTGGCGCCGTCGGCGAGGTCGACCTTGCCGCCGTAGGGCAGGTCGAGGAGGCGAACGGAGGCGTCGAGCTCGCCCTTCACGACGGTGAAGGAGCGCGAGAGCACGGAGACGTCGCCGACCTTCTCCAGTTCGGCGGACTCGAGGACTTCGGCGCCACCGACGGTGTAGGCGAAGACGACGCGGTCGCCGTGGAGGTAGAGTCCCTGATACTTGGCATGTTCGCGCGGGAGCGGACCGAGCGGGATCTTGGACATCACGCCCTCAGGTCCTTTGGGCAGGGAACGCGTTTCGTTGAAGGAGCCGTTGAAGCTCCAGCCGGGGCCGGGGTTCGTTTCGAAGTAGACCTTGGCGCCGACGGCGGGGCCGGGGTTGGGGCCATGCTTGCCGTCGAAGGCGACGCCCTTGGTCTGCATCCACCCGCCCGTCCAGGCGCCGGCGCCGCGAAGGGTGTCGGTGTCGAAGGCGTAACCGGCTTCACGGTTGCCGAGGTTCACGAGCACGGCCTTGTTCGCGGCGCAGCCCTTCTGTTCGAACGGGCTCTTGCCTTGGCTATTGTCGATCGAGGCCGACAGGAAGCGGCCGTAGTCCATCGCTTCCCACTTAGGAAGCGGCTTGGCGTCAGGCTTCTTGGCGGGCTCCTGCGCGAGGCCGGTCAGGGTCGCCAGCGCCAAGGCCAGGGACAAGGAGGTGCGGGTCAGGGATTTCATATGATAGGAAATGGGGGATAGTGCGGGGCAGTAGACGGCAGAATTGCTGAAACCGGCCCCGGCTGTCCACCGTATTGGAGCGATATGAGGGCAGGAGGTTCCGCACAAAGCATCGATGACTGCGGGCAGTTGGCGGAGGGCAGAAAAGCAGGCGTAGTTGAGCGGAATCAGCCGATTAAAGGGGGTCTCCGTCCTTGCCGATGGTTAAAGCTCGGCGTTTTCTTTCATGCATACCCCGTCTCATGTCCCCTCGTGTCGCTCTTTTGATTGGTCTGCTCATCGCCGGTCATTCTCCGTCATCCCTCGCCGCTTCGGGCGCTGTTGAATCCGCCTTGGTGTTCAACACCACGGCGCCGAAGAACGATCTCAAAGGTGACTTCGAGGCGCAGGTGCTTTTTGCTCAGAGCCAGATCATTCCTGCGCGGCCCCGTGAAGACGATCGCCAGCCCCGTCTGATCAGCCTGCGCAAGGCGCTCCTGATGGTTCGCCCGCTGCGGTCCGACGCCACGCCGATCTCGGTCACGGTGCTGGACGGAGCCGGCAAGGTCCTTGGTTCGGCGAAAATGTCCCCGCCGGAGATGCTTCCTAAGACGGCTTATTTCGTGGAAGGTGTTCCGCCGGCCGGTTTGGATTTCAAGCCCAAGGGCGACACCCTCGGTCTGATCGAAGATGCCGCCAGCATCGCGAAGCTGGCGGACAAGGACGGCGCCGAGCTGCGTGCCATGCTGGGCAGGAACGCGCTCGTCGAAGTCGCCACGGCCGACGGACGCTGGGTGCGGGATATCTATCTGCCTTCGGCGAAAGCCGTCGACGGCAAGGTCGTGCGCGTCAAGGCCGGAGCGGGCTACGGTTCGACGGTCCATTACGGCGACGGCAAGATGCAGGTCTCGCGCGGCATGACCGTGCTCTTCAAGGCCTCCGCGGGCCGCTGGTTCCGCGAAGGTGAGCTCGAGAACAACGGGCTGCGTTATGCGAGCGACGCGTGGAGCGTCGACCTGCCCGGGGAATGGATTCGCCCGGGGTTCTCCCTGCGCTTCGTCCAAGGCAAGGCGACGGGCGAGCTTTCGCCGATCGATGTCGGCGCGCCGACGCAGCTGCTGCTGCACACGATCGACCTGGGCTTCCTGACCACGCCGCGTGGCGCCTTCCATTTCGCCGCCGACCGTGAGGCGCACCGCGAATATTTCCAGACCCTGCCGGCCAGCCAGCTGGTCGTGAGCCAGTATGCGCCCCAGTACTTCAAGGAAGTGATGTTGCCGACGGGCGTGCTGCTCACCGATGTCGATCCCAGCAAGGGCGGCTGGCACGAAGGCGCGATGCGCCAGCACATCGGCAAGGAACTGATCTCGCACGGCATCGACAACGCCAACTACGGGCTCCATAGCACCGCCGGCGCCGGCGAGAAGAACCATCCCTACGCCGTCGCGCAGCTTGCGGCTCATAACAGTCGTGGCGTGTACTCCAACGGCGTCCAGGTGCACGGCGGCTCGGGCGGCAACGGCATGGTCACCCTCGACAACTCCCTCGGCAACGAGTTCAGCCACGAGGTCGGCCATAACTACGGTCTCGGCCATTACGTCGACGGCTTCAAGGGGTCGGTCCATCGCGCGGCCGACCAGGTCAACTCGACCTGGGGCTGGGACGCCGACAAGCGCCGCTTCCTCCCGAATTTCGGGCCGCTCCGGACCGGCAAGGACGCCACGCTCGAGGGCCGGTCGCAGCCGCCGTTCGACGGACGTGCCTACGGCTTCGACGCCATGGCCGGCGGCGCGCCGTTCTCGTCCTTCAACCGCTTCACTCTCTACACGCCGAACAGCGCGGCCCTGATCCAGAAGTTCTTCGAGTCGAAGGCGGTCTTCGATCCGCTTTCGCCCACGGGTTTCAGCAAGTGGAACGAGGAGTCCAAGCGCATGGAGCCTTTCAGCCATCGTCTGCCGAAAGGACGTGCCGTCGCCGCGCCGATCAAGGGGCTGAGCGAAGCGAGCCTGACGAAGCTGCTCGCCGAGAACGAGCGCGTGGAGATCGCGATGGGCGACGGTAATTGGACCAAGGAAATCCCCCTGCCGGCGGCCTCCTCCGCCAACAAGGGACGCTTGGTCTCCATCAACCACGGCGCGGGTTATGCTTCGACTCTCCTGATGAACGGCACGCAGGTGACGGTCTCCCGCGGTTTCACCCAGGCCTATGTCTCGGATGGCAGGCTGTGGCAGGAAGCCAAGGGCGGCGAAGATTCCATCGAGCGAAAGCCGCAGGCCTTCGGCGTCGCGGTGGTCACGTTGGTCGGGTATTACGATCCTTCGGCCCAGCTGACCAGCTACGCCTATCCGGCCCTGCATGGTTCGCTCGGGTATTGTTACGCGGACGACTCCGCCGAGGTGAAGCCATCCGACTGCCAGCTCGTCGTGGAGACGAAGAAGGGCCTCCTGCGTTTCCGTCTCCCGGACCGACGCATCGATGCGAAGCACATGAACAAGTTCCACGTCAACGTGCCGGCGTCGGTCCAGCCGACCCAGTTCGCCATCGTCTGCGGCGGCAAGGTGCTCGTGAAGCGGACCATCGAGCCTACGACCGAGAAGCTCGCCGTCTCCGTCAACGGCCTCTCGCCCGCCATCCGCTGATCGCGACAGGGCAGGGGCGTGGCTTCGCCGCGCCTGTTCTTGGGTTCACGCCTTATCAGCCTGCGTAGGGGTGTGTGATTCGACCTATACTCGATACTCCAGACTCGATACTCTATTTCTCTGCCTTCCAACAGCCCGGCAGGTGTTCGTCGAACACGCCGACGGCCTGCAGGTAGGCTTGGATGATCGTCGGGCCGACGAACTTCATGCCGCGTCGCTTCAGTTCCTTGGAGATCTTCTCCGCGACGGCAGAGGTCGGTCGGGGGCGACGTGAGCGTCGCACCACGGGGGCGTCGTCGACGTGCGCCCAGAGCCATTGCGAAAAGCTGCCGTGCTCTTCCTGGATCGAGATGAAGGCGCGCGCGTTGAGCGCGACGGATTCCAGCTTGCCGCGATGTCGGACGAGTCCCGCGTTCCGCATCAGGGCAACGACTTTCTTGTCGTCGAAGCGGGCGAGCTTCCGGACGTCGAAGCCGGCGAGGGCCTTGCGATAGTGCTCCCGTTTCTTCAGCACCGTGATCCAGGAAAGGCCGGCCTGCGCGCCCTCGAGGATGAGTTGTTCGAAGAGCCTACGGTCGTCGCGGACCGGCACGCCCCATTCCTCATCGTGATACGCGACGTAGAGCGGATCATCTCCGCACCAGAAGCAGCGTGGCTTCTCGCGGCTCACGTCAGCCTTTGATGGAGAGGCCGCGAAGCCAGGCGATCCAGCCGGCGGGCAGGCCGCGGGCCAGGGCACCGCGGACGATCTTCTCGTGGTAGAGGCGCGAGGGCAGGTGAGGGCCGGTCGGGTCGACGACCTTGTACGCCTGGCAGTCGAGGGGGCAGTCTTCCAGGCCGGCTTCGAGCACGGACAGCTTGACGCGCTTGTAGGCGGTGCCTTCGGCTTCATCCATACGCTTCCAGTCATCGGGCGTCATCTCGTAGACCGCGCCCCAGACACCGGGGGTGTCCTGGTCTTCAAGGATGTCCGCCGAGCCGCCGCCCCAGGTGGAACTGGGGTGGGTGAAGGCCAGCCGATGCTTGGGCAGGAAGGCCTTGCCGCGGTAGCTCGAGCCCGGGCAACGCCGCTCCATCTGGGTGGAGTCCAGATTGGAGGCATAGGCGAAGTAGAACCGGCTCATGGGAAGGAGCACGGACTTTGCCCATCCGCGTCCGGGATGCAAACGGATTGGGACCGGTGTGAATATCCGGGACCGCCGACGTCGTGCTTAGAAGCGACGCGTCAGGCTGAGATAAGCCGAACGGGGCTGGGCCGGGAAGCCGAACGCCGCGGGCGGGGCGTCTTCACCGAAGAGGTTTTCGAGGCGCAGGGAGATCTCGGTGCGGTCCGACAGCACCCGGCGGATCCAAAGTCGCACGAACGTCGCATCGGGCAGGGCCGTCCGCGCGTAGGCGTTCCAGTCGAAATCTTCGCGTCCGCGCAGGTGCGCGGCGGAGACGCCGAAGGTCCAGTCGTCGTCCGGCATGACCTCGGCCCCGAGCGATAAGGTCAGGGTGGGGCGACGCAGCAGTTTGTCGCCGGTGAGGCCGGTCCCGAGGAAGTAGTCAGAAGAGACGATCTGGCTGTCGAGCCACGTGGCGGCCCCGAAGAGACGCAGGCCTTTGGTCGGGCGAGTCTCCACGCCCGCCTCCAAGCCTTGGGTGCGCGCTTCCGCGATGTTGTAGGTCTGGTAGCTGATCGGGTTGTAATCGATGAGGTCGCTCAGGTCGTTGCGGAACGCGACGAGGGTCCAGGAGAGCGCGCCGGGGACGAGGTCCTCGTGTCGCAGGCCGATCTCGAAGCCGGTGTTGCTCTCCGGTCGCAGCGGGAGGCCGAGGTGCGTGCCGTAGGCGAGGTCGTTCGCCGCCGGCGCGCGGTAGGCCGTGCCGACCTTGACGTGGGCGAGCTTCTCTTTGCTGAGGCGTCGGCTGTAGGTGACGTCGCCGGTCGTCTTGCCGGCGAAATCCGTGAACCGATCGGCGCGTACCGCGGCGCGGAGGCGGTCGTTGGCGGTGACCTGCCATTCGGCGCGGGTCCAGACGCCGAGGCTTTCCTGGGTATCCGCCCAGGTGAGGCTGTTCGCTGCCACGTCGAACTGGTCGAACGAAGTGCTTTCGTAGCTGAGGCCGAGCCCGAGGGTGAGGTCGGGGCGGACGCGACGGTCGATGGTCGCGGTGACTTCATCGCGGTCGAGCAGGTAGCGGTTGGCGTAGGGTGCGGTCAGGCTTTCGATCGATGAGCCGGCGCGCGACCAGAAGATCGAGGCTTCGGTGGTTTCGTCCCGGAAGCGAAGGCCCGGCGAAAGCAGCCAGCCGCCGTCACGCTGCCAGTCGGTGAGGTTGGGCGGGCCGCCGAGCTGCTGTCCGGGCAGGCCGGCCTTGCCGTGGTCGGCCGAGCCCACCAAATCGAAGACGAGGTTCGGCGCCAGCCGCTGTTCGTGTTTCAGGAAGGCGCTGACGGCCTCGCGGTCGGCGTTGGGACGGAAGCCGTCGTCATGCGTGGCCGTGAGCGAGAGGGCCGTTCCCTGGGTGGCCGCTTGACCCGCCTCGGCGTTGTTCGTTAGCAACGCGTAGTTGAGCGTCCCGCGTCCGTAGGAGCCGCCTTCGGCGACCAGCGTCGAGCCATTGCGTGCCGTGAGCGGGGATTGCTGGCGCAGGTCGATGACGCCGCCGAGCGCGTTGGCGCCGTAAAGGGTGGAGGAGGGGCCGCGGAGCACTTCGACCGAGGCCAGTCCGAAGATGCGGTAACGACCGATCTCGTAGGAATTGGAGAAACCCTGAGGCAACCTACGTCCGTCGAGGAGCACCGCCGTCTGGGTGGAGTTGGCGCCGCGCAGGAAGAGCGCGCCGACGGAACCCTCGCCGGATTGCTCCGTCGCGAACACGCCGGGGGCGCCGCCGAGCAGGCTCGTCAGGGTCGTCTGCCCGGCGTCGGTCGCCGCGGCCACGTCGAGCCGGCTGACGGAAGCGGAGGTCTCGGCCAAGGGCTTGGCCTGTCGGGTTTCGACCACGACGGTCTCGGGTAGGCGCGTCGGCGCCTGGGCGAGGAGAAGGGCAGCGAAGGTCAACATTATGTATCTTCGTATCTAGATACGTATATGTTAGTCAAGTATCCCCTTGCTGGCTGGGGCAAATGGGGCTGGAGAATGGCGTTGGTTATGGCATAGTAGGGGTCGATGGCCGCCGAACTCTCCCAGCAACCCGACCTCGGACCTGTCCGCCAGTTCTCCATCTTCGTCGAGAACAAGGTAGGACGACTCAACGAGCTCGTCGAATCCCTGGCCGGCGCCGACGTGCATATCATGGCCCTGTGCCTGGTCGACACGACCGATTCGACCATCATCCGCATCGTCGTCGACTACCCCGAGCGAGCGGAGCAGGTCCTCGATGAGCACCGCTTCGCCCATGACGACGTCCCCGTCGTGGCGATCGAACTCCAGTCCGAGGCCCAGCTGAAGGACGTGACCGGCGTCCTGCTCAAGGCCGAGATCAACATCCATTACGTCTACCCGTTCCTTTTCCGCCCCAACGGCCGCTACGGACTTGTCGTGCGCACCGAAGCCCAGGAACTCGCGGCCTCCGTCCTTTCCAGCCACGGCATCACCGTGCTCAGCCGGAACGACATCGCGCGCTAAGCCCTCTTCGGCAGGGGCGGGACCGCGTCACGACAAAGTCTGCCGCGGGGTAGGGACACCACTACGTGCTGTCCTTTCTGATTTCAAGCCGCCGCAGGGCGGCCGAGGGTAAGGGCGTGGCTCCGCCGCGCCCTCCTGCCTGGGAGTGCACGATGAATCGTGCCCCTACCTTGGTTCGCCCTGCGGCGAACTTTATTTCGCAGCAGTATCCCCTGAATTACCCCATGAGTTAAATCTTGCGGCTGGTATCCGTACTCCCATCTTCAATCTCAGGTGTGTAGGCGGCTAAGACCCGCTGAGATTCCTCTTAGGGGGGCGCGAAAGCGCCCCCTTCTTTTTGATGATGATCGTGACCCCTCTCTCCATGAAGAGTGTCTCGCAGCGTCTGAGCATGTTGTGGGCATGCGCCTGCTTGAACAAGGCGTTGGGTTTCATGGTCTGTTTGGTCAGGTAAGCCAGAAGGTCGCACAGTTGAAGCAGCGGGCTTTGTTTGGAGTCACGGCCGAATGGTTCGTCTACCAGCAGGCCTCCGAGTTCCAGCTGTGAGTTGATTTCATGAAGCCATGCGGCCGATGGGGCCGTCCGGTGGGCGTCACAGATGACGACTAGCCCGGGCGCGGAGCACAGGGCATGTCCTTCGCTGGAAGCAATGTGCCTTGTCGCCGCGCCAAGTAGCGCCATCCAGGCGCAGCAGATCAAGTCTTGAGAACATGCGGCCTTCTCGATGACGACTCGCAAGGGGGTCAGCCGCTTTTCTCTTCGGATCATCTCGACCGCATGCATGACCGATTGAACCCGTTGGCCCCTTTTTGTGCCGTGGTGTTCCTGGCTGCGTCCGAGCATTTCGCTCGCATGCAGTTCGGCCTGAGGTGGGTAGCCGTACTTCTCGTGAATACGACGTCTCATCCTGCCGATGGAGGCTTGGGCGTCATGCCACTCAGCATGATGCACCAATAATCCGCTTAGCGTGAATGTTCGTGTCTGGGACCCTGCGCGGCCGGTGTCGCCGCTTTCGTCGACGTAGAGGAGGTGCATCCCGCTCGATTCATCCAACGCCGGTTGTCTTCGCAAAGCAGGGAATCTTGATGGTTTCATGAGGGATTCTCCTTCGTCCTGCGCGCCTCGTCCCGAGGTCCTTGGGCTTGGCTTGACCATCGTCCGTCCCTCCCCATTAATGAACTTCCTTCGAATCAACGAGGGACCTGGAGAGGTGGCTGAGTGGCCGAAAGCGCCCGTTTGCTAAATGGGTATACCCCAAAAGGGTATCGTGGGTTCGAATCCCATCCTCTCCGCCACTTTAACGCGTAAAGTCCGACCAAGGGCTTTGCGTGTGTTTTATGTCCCGAATTGGCTCATTCCGTCGTCTATCGCTGCGTCTGGTTCCCCGACGCTACCTAAAACTCTACCAAAGATGGAGTGGCCGGTCTGGCTATGACCAAGATCTATGACCAAAACGCACGTCATGCCCCGATGGCGCGACGGAATGCCTTTGCTCGCTTGACTTCGCTCAGGTGGCTCGAAATATGATTTCATTGGCAATCGCCCGTTCCAGACTCTTCGCCTGCCTCGCCTTCCTCCTGTGGGCGACGGTCGGCGTGCTGGCGGTCGAACATTGCCACTGCGACGAGGTCACGGCGGATTGCGAACACGCTGGCGAGGCCTGCGCCCAGCCCGATGACTGCTCGGATTGCCTGGTACCTTCCTCGCCGGTCGCGCTGGCTGATGAGCCGGTGGGCTTGCTCCCTTCGGTAATTTTC
Source organism: Verrucomicrobiota bacterium (assembly GCA_030834165.1). Taxonomy (GTDB): domain Bacteria; phylum Verrucomicrobiota; class Verrucomicrobiia; order Opitutales; family UBA953; genus UBA953. The sequence goes on along the minus strand of JAURFU010000007.1, from coordinate 27,413 downwards.
TCGTTGGACGCGCCCTTGCTGGCTCCGCTCTTTGCTTGCGTCGAAAGGCCTGCCCTCGTGACAGTCCGCCCCATTTTTAGTTATCCATCGCTACCATCTCGTCCGCCTGCCTTGAGTGCGGGGACGATGTGTCTGCGGATCTGAGTGCCTAAGCTTTGGCGGCCTTAGCCGCCCGGTGTCCTTGCGTCCGCGACGGATGCGAGGTGTGCCGTATGTCTTTCCGTCGTCCAAGGGGGCACCCTGGGTCTCCACCCGTATGCATCTAAACCTATGAACCTTTTCCACATCCTTTTCCTGACGTTAACCTTACCCGTCCTTGGCTATGCCGCTGACCCGCTGATCTTGACTGCTTCAGCACCCGTCGAGGTCGCCCCGCGATCTCCGGCGTCCCTCACCTTGGGCGACGTGCTCGCCCGGACGGCCGAGTTGAACCCCGAATTACTCGCCCTTGGTTTCAGCCGAGAATCCTCCGATGGCCGGGTAGCGCAGGCGGGTATGGGCCCCAATCCCAACTTATCGCTATCGGTCGAGAATTTTGGCGGCACTAGGCTTGCGCGTGGTTCTGACGTCATGGAACTCACGGTTCAGGCGAGCCAGCTCATCGAGCGCGGCGACAAGTCCGGCCGTCGCATCGCCTTCGCCGAACGCGAGCGTGACGTCGCCCAAGCTTCGCTGGCGCTGCGCCGGTCCGATATCCTCGCGGCCTCCGCGAATGCTTTCGCCAAGGCCTTGGCCGAAACCACTCGTCTCTCCTTCGCAGGGGAGCAGCTCAAACTTACGCAGGAGACGTTCGCCTCGGCGAGTCGGCGTCTGCAGGCCGCGACCGCATCGCCTTCCGAAGTCGCCCGTGCCCGCGCCGCGCTGGCTTCCGCCCAAGCAGAATTCGCGCGCGCAAAGTCCGCCTCTTCGATCGCCCTTGCGAGCCTCGCGGCGTCTTGGGGTGGAAGCGCCTCGGAAATCGCCGAGATTAAAGGGGCGCTGCGCCTGCCTGCGACGCCCCCCGCGCTCGCCCGTTTCGAGTCCGCCCTCGCGGTGTCGGGCAATCCGCGCTTAGGGTTGGTCTCCGCGATGGTCGCTGGCCAGCGGGCTGCGCTTGAGCTCGAGTCCGCCCGGAGCGTGGCCAATGTCACCCTCGGAGCGGGCGTCCGTCGTCTCAACGAAGGCCCCGCCACTGCCTTCGTCGTCGGTGCCTCGATTCCTCTGACCTTCCGCGATGATAACTCCGGCAACATCCGCGCTGCCCGAGCGATGCTCCGCGCCGCCGAGCAGTCCCTGCGCGCCGCCGAACTTGAACAGCGTGCTGCGCTCGTCGCAGCGCATGCCGAACTGAGCGCCGCCCATGCGCAGGCGACGGCCTTGCGTCGCGAGGCCCTACCCGCAGCCGAAGAGGCCTGCGTCTCCGTGCAGTCCGCCTACGACAAGGGCGCCCTTGCCTTTATCGACGTGCTCGACGCGCGCCGGGGCCTGATCGCCCTGCGTCGCGAGCTGTTGGACGCCGAACTTGCGTACGCGCTCGCGCTCGTCCGGGCCGAAACCCTCGCTGGCACCTCGTTCACCGAGGCCAAGACGCTCTTCGAACGTCCCTGATAAAACTTCTCATCACTCACCCATCTTCAACACAATGAATTCCAAGAAAATCCTCCTCCCCGCGCTCATCCTTTTGGCGGGACTGGCCGCCGCGGCCTGGCTCTCCCAAGGGTCGCATGATCATCATGACCACGGTCACGACGATCATGGCCACGAAGCCGAAGCCGCCGAAGCGAAGGGGCCGCACCGCGGTCGACTGCTCAGCGACGGCGACTTCACGCTCGAGCTCGCGATCTTCGAAGCTGGCGTACCACCCGAATTCCGGGCCTGGTTCACCAAGGCCGGCAAGCCCGTGCCACCTGCCGAAGTGAAGTTATCCGTCACGCTCATCCGTCCGGGTAAGGTCGAGGATCGCTTTTCCTTCGCCGCCGAAGGGGATTTTGCCCGCGGTGACCATGAAGTAGCCGAACCGCATTCGTTCGACTACGTGATCATCGCCGAGCATGCCGGCGTCGCGCATAAGTGGGCGTTCGAGGCTCCCGAGATGCAGACCGTCATCGCCGCGGCGGCCGCCGCCAAGGCGGGCGTGAAGCTGGATAAGGCCGAGCCGGCGGACTTGGACGAATCCATCGAAGTCTATGGTCGCGTGACTCTTGATCCTGATAGCGTCCGTCGCGCCACCGCCCGTTTCGCCGGCGTAGTCGTCGAAGCACGCAAGGCCCTCGGCGACAAGGTCGCGGCCGGCGAGGTCGTCGCCCGGGTCGAGAACAGCCAGACGCTCGTCACCGCTGAAGTGAAGTCGCCCGGTGCCGGTGTGGTCATCGCCCGGTCTACCGCGGTCGGCGACGGCGTCGCGGAAGGTGCCGTTCTTTACACCATCGCCGGCCTCGACCGGGTCTGGGTGGAGTTGGAGATTCCGCATAAGGATCTCGCCCGCGTGAAGGCCGGTCAGGCCGTCGTGCTCCATGCGGACGACGGAGGGGAGGCCGCCAACGGTTTCCTCGCCTCGGTCTCGCCCCTTGTCTCGACCGAGACCCAGACGGCCATCGCCCGCGTGGTCGTGCCTAATCCCGACGGACGGTGGCGACCGGGAGGTTTCGTGAAGGGAGCGATCGCGCTCAACGCCGCCCGGGTCCCGGTCACGGTCAAGGTCTCCGCGCTTCAGTCGCTCTTCGGCTTCGACGTCGTGTTCTCGCAGCATGGCGAGGTCTATCAGGCTCGCCCCCTTGAACTCGGCCGCCGCAGCGGCGACCGGGTGGAAGTGCTCAAGGGTCTATCCGCCGGTGAGACCTATGTCTCCGAAGGCAGTTTCCTCATGAAGGCTGACATCGGTAAATCTGGCGCTTCCCATGACCACTGAACCTTCTTCCTGGCTGGAGCGACTCCTGCAGGGGTCGATTCGTCATCGTTGGCTCGTGATGATGGCGACGCTCATGATGGCGCTGATCGGCGTCTATCATGCGCGCAGCCTCCCTATCGATGCCGTGCCGGACATCACCAATGTCCAGGTCCAGATCAATACCGAGGCTCCTGGTTATTCGCCGCTTGAGGCCGAGCAGCGGATCACCTTCCCGGTGGAGACGGCGATGGCCGGTCTACCTGGGCTCAGCGACACCCGCTCGGTCTCCCGTTACGGGCTGTCGCAGGTGACTGTCGTCTTCGAGGACGGCACGGACATCTATTTCGCCCGCCAGCTCGTCAACGAGCGTATCCAGCAGGTTCGCTCGCAGTTACCGGCCAAAATCCAACCTACCATGGGACCGATCGCCACCGGCCTCGGCGAAATCTTCATGTATACGGTCGAGTCCAAGCCTGGGGCCCGGCGTCCCGACGGTAAGGAATGGACACCGACGGACCTGCGTGAACTCCAGGACTGGGTGGTGCGCCCGCAGTTGCGTAACCTCCGGGGCGTGACCGAGGTGAACACCATCGGCGGCTTCGAGAAGCAATTCCACGTGACGCCTTGGCCGGACAAGCTTCGCGCCCACGGAATCACGCTGCAGGACATCATGGAGGCGCTCGCCCGGAATAACGAGAACGTCGGCGCGGGCTACATCGAGCGTAATGGAGAGCAGTATCTCATTCGCATTCCGGGACAGCTCGGGGGTATCGCCGATATCGGCAAGCTCGTCGTCGCCGTGCGCGGTGGCGTGCCTCTGCGCTTGAGCGAGATCGCGGAGGTCGGGTTCGGTCGCGAGCTGCGTAACGGTGCCGCCACGGAGAATGGTCGCGAGGTCGTCCTCGGTACGGTCTTCATGCTCGTCGGGGAGAATTCCCGCGAGGTCTCGATGCGCGTGGCGGAGCGCCTGGTTAAGGTCAACGAGAGCCTGCCGGCTGGCGTCATCGCCCAGGCCGTCTATGATCGGACGACCCTCGTCGACAGCACCATCCGCACCGTGAAGGCGAACCTCCTCGAGGGTGCGTTGCTCGTCATCTTCACGCTCTTCATCCTGCTGGGCAACCTGCGCGCGGCCCTCATCACCGCGGCGGTCATACCGCTTTCGATGCTCTTCACCATCTCCGGCATGGCCGCTAACAAGGTCTCTGGGAATCTCATGAGCCTCGGGGCGCTCGACTTTGGCCTCATCGTCGATGGTGCCGTCATCATCATCGAGAACTGCCTGCGGCGTTTCGCGCAGGAGCAGGGCAGGCTGGGTCGCCTGCTCACCCGAGACGAACGGCTGACCCTCGCCTTCGAGGCTACCCGCGAGGTCCGTGGTGCGACCCTGTTCGGGGAACTCATCATCGCCGTCGTCTATATACCAATCTTCGCGCTCTCCGGGATTGAAGGGAAGATGTTCCACCCGATGGCCTTCACCGTCGTGGCCGCGTTGCTCGGCGCAATGATCCTCTCCGTGACATTCGTGCCGGCGGCGGTGGCAATCTTCATTACCGGCAAGGTCTCCGCGCATGAGAATATCGCCATACGCGGGGCCAAAGCTGCCTACCTTCCATTCCTGCGTACTCTGATGAAGGCGCGGGTCGCCGTCATCGCTGCCAGCGTCGCCATCGTCGCCATAGCGATCGCGGCTTCCACCCGCCTAGGCAGCGAGTTCATGCCCAGCCTGGATGAAGGGGATGTCGCCCTCCATGCCTTGCGCATCCCCGGTACCAGCCTCACCCAGGCCGTCGCGATGCAGTCCGTGCTCGAGGCCCGCCTGAAGGAGTTCCCTGAAGTCGACAAGGTCTTCAGTAAGATCGGTACGGCAGAGGTCGCCACCGATCCGATGCCCCCGAGCGTCGCCGATACCTATGTCATGATGAAACCGCGCGACCAATGGCCCGACCCGCGCAAGTCCAAAGCGCAGCTGGTCAGCGAACTCGAGATCGCCGTGAAGGCCATCCCGGGCAATAATTATGAGTTCACCCAGCCGATTCAGATGCGCTTCAACGAACTCATCTCGGGCGTGCGCACAGACGTGGCCGTCAAGGTCTACGGTGATGACCTGGAAGTGATGGTCGCTTCCGCCAAGCGGATCGAGTCGATCCTCAAGGAGGTCCCCGGTTCCGCCGACGTGAAGATAGAGCAATCCACGGGCTTACCCTTGCTTACCGTCCATCTCGACCGTGAGGCGTTGGCACGTTATGGACTGGCGGCCGAGGACGCCCAGCAGGTCGTCTCGGCCGCTCTAGGCGGTGCTCCGGCCGGGGAGGTCTTCGAAGGTGACCGCCGTTTCGGCATCGTCGTTCGGTTGCCGGAAACCATCCGTGCGAACGTCGATGCGATGGGCGATCTGCCTGTGCCGTTGCCGGTTCGTCAGGCAGGCGCCCCGCGGGCCTTCATTCCCTTGCGCGAAGTGGCATCGATCGAGATCGCCCAAGGACCCAACCAGATCAGCCGCGAGAACGGTAAGCGGCGCGTCGTCGTAACGGCCAACGTGCGGGGTCGCGACCTTGGCTCGTTCGTCGCCGATGCCCAGCGCCGCGTGAAGGAGGCTGACGTCGCCCGGCCGGGCTACTGGGTGGAGTACGGTGGTACCTTCGAGCAGCTGATGTCGGCCAGCAATCGGCTCAAGGTCGTCGTCCCCGTGACCCTGCTCCTCGTCTTCGGGCTGCTCTACGCCAGCTTCCGAAGCGTCAAGGACGCGCTTCTGGTCTTCAGCGGGGTGCCGCTCGCCCTGACAGGTGGTGTCGCGGCCCTGTGTCTGCGCGATATCCCGTTCTCGATCAGCGCGGGGGTGGGATTCATCGCGCTCTCTGGCGTGGCGGTGCTCAACGGACTCGTCATCATCAGCTTCATCCGCGCGCTGCGCGCCGAAGGGCGTCCGCTGGACGTCGCGATCGAGGAGGGCTGTCTCACGCGACTTCGTCCCGTGCTCATGACCGCGCTGGTCGCGGGCCTTGGCTTCATTCCCATGGCTTTGGCGACCGGTGCCGGTTCCGAAGTCCAGCGTCCCCTGGCGACCGTCGTCATCGGCGGCATCATCAGTTCGACGTTGCTCACTCTTGTCACCTTGCCCGTGCTTTACCGCATGGTCCATGGCGAGAGCGCGGACTCCGAGGCTCCATCCGTCGCCCAAGGCTAGACTAGTCTCGCTCAGCAAAGGCCCTATCCTCTGCTTCGTCGCATGAGGGTAGGATCTTTATGCGCACATGAATCGGGCATGGGATGTCATGTGTTTAACTAAATACTTGCGCGCTAAAATCGTCCGGGTAAATTAGCAGAGTTGGCGGATAACTTGTCCGCAAACTGTCCGCAAAAATCCTCGGTTGTTGAAGTTCAACGACATGCAGACGCAGGATTTTCCTTCGAATCCCATCCTCTCCGCCACTTTCATGAGAGGCTCGGAGGCCCAGAGGCCCTGAGGCTCCGATGGGACGTACCGACCCTAAGAGGGGATGAGAACCCGTTCGGTGAGCCGTCAGGCGAACAGGCGATGCCGCAGGCATCGGGCGGGAGCCCGGAGCGAAGCGGAGCCAATCCCATCCTCTCCGCCACTTTTTCACGGCGAGGTCTAAACTGCGGACTGAGCCTGATTTCCCCTCTTATCTTGGCCTAGACGGGGATCGCAGGTGAGCTTAAGTTCCTGGGACTCTACCTAAAACGTTACCCAAAGCTGGTTGGGGTGAGTTAGGTATGACCAAGAACTATGACCATCCGAACTTAGGATTATCTGCCTCCCGCGTGTTCAGGCCCGCTTGGCGGCGGTGCCTTCGATCCATTCGAGACCCCATTCGCGGAGGGCGAGGAGGACAGGGCGTAGCGCGACGCCTTTGGGTGTCAGATGATAGGAGAGGCGACGTCCGTCGCCTTCGACGGGAGCCTGGCTGATCACGTCGCTCTCCATCAGGCGGCTCAGCCGGTCGCTGAGGATGTTGGTCGGGATGTTCTCGGGGCCGGTCGCGAAGTCCTTGAAGCTCGTCTTGCCGACCGCCAGGTCGCGGATGACGAGCATGGTCCATTTGTCGCCGAACAGGTCCAGGCTGCACGCGATAGGGCAGGGGGAGCGGCGCTTGGCCGGCGCGGTCTTCTTCGGGGCGCGACTGGTCTTCATGGATAAAGATTAATAGGACGGTCGAGTGCAGGCCGCAAGTAATTACTTGCAAATTAAAAGTAATATTGAAGCGTGCGGACATGGCCATATCCCAAAACGAAGACCCTAAGCTCGCGATGCCCGGTGCTGGGCTTCCCGGCATCGAGCTACAGATCGCCCGAGTGCTTTTCGCCTTACGCGCTTGGACGCATGATCGCCAACGCATCGATGCGCTCTTCCGTCAGGAGCGCGCCTTAGTCGCCGACTTGGTCCGATCCTGTCCCGCCGGACGTCTCGGCGAACGCGTGCTGACCCCGCGTCCTCGCGGACTGGAGGATAGTTCCCGTCATTGGTCGGTACTGATGACCCTCGATCACCTCCGTATCGTCAACCTCGCCTGCGCCTCGATCATCCGTGAACTTTCCGAGGGCAGGGTGCCCGCCGGCAAGGCCTCCACCGCCGACGTCAAACCCAGCCCGGATGTCACGGAGTCGGTCCTGGCGACCTATGAAGCCTCGTGCGACGAAGTCCTCGCCGCCGTCGCTTCCGCCAAGAATCTCGATGCCGCCGCCCGTTTCCCTCATCCGTGGTTCGGGCCGATGTCCGCCCGCCGCTGGCATGTCCTCGCCGCTGTCCACCTAGGGCTTCACCGTAAGCAGCTTGAAGCCATTCTTGCCGGACTTAAGCGACGCGTGTGACGGCTGAGCCCATGGCCGTCCATTCACTGAGGCGGCGACGTCATTTTCGACTGTCTTGGTCGCTATCATCATAGGTCTTCGGGGACCTCTGGTCCTTAAGGAGTTTACATGAATACGCGTCGACCTTTGATGCCGTCATGCTCCGTCTTTGGTTTGCCTTGGTCCTTGCTGGGTGCTCCGTCATCGGTTCGGCCCAGACGCTTCGTCAGCTTTCTCCCTGGGCTTCCGGGGTAGGTCTGGCCGATCGGATCGCGGACCGCCCGGTGGACTGGCCTTTGCTGACGGCCCAGTTCGGCCATGTGACGCCGGAGAACTGCATGAAGCCCGCCGCGCTGCGCCGCACGGAGCAGGCTTGGGATTTCGAACAGGCCGACCGCTTCGTGGCCTTCGCCAACGCCAAGGGCCTCAAGGTGGTCGGACATTGCCTGGTCTGGGCCAAGGATGACCGCACGCCGGCTTGGTTCTATCAGGACGGCGCGGCTCCGGCCACGAAGGAAGTCCTGCTGGCCCGCATGAAGACCCACATCGAGACGGTCGTCGGCCGCTACAAGGGGCGCATCGCGACCTGGGACGTGGTCAACGAGGCGCTCGATGACGGCAAGCCCGAGCTGCGTGACTCCGGCTGGCTGCGTATCGCCGGGGAGGAGTTCATCGCTCGCGCCTTCGAATATGCGCATGCGGCCGACCCGGCGGCCCAGCTGATCTACAACGACTACAACAACGAGCTGGACGGCAAGCGGGAGAAGATGCTGGCGCTGCTGGCCAGGCTCAAGGCCCGGAACGTCCCCCTTCACGCCGTCGGATTGCAGGGGCATTATGAGATCGACCGCGTGCCGTACGAGCAGCTCGAGAAGACCTTGGTCGCCCTCCGGGCCATCGGCATGAAGGCCGTGGTCTCGGAGCTGGACATCGACGTCATCCCCCGCGGTCGCTGGTGGGCCGACGGCAATCGCCATCGCGCCGAGATGACGAAGCTCGACCCTTACGCCGCCGGCTGCCCGCCGGAGGTCCTTGCCCGCCAGGCCGAGCAGTATGCGCGGCTCTTCCGGCTCTTCCGCAAATACGAGGACGTCATCGTCCGCGTCTCTTTCTGGAACCTCCATGACGGACAGAGCTGGCTCAACGACTTCCCGTGGAGGCGCGTGAACCACCCGTTGCTCTTCGATCGTCAGGGCAGGCCCAAGCCGGCTTACGACGCGGTGATGCGGGCGCTGGCCGCCGAGCCCGCGGCTCCGCCCGTCAAGCCCGTGCCGGCGTCCCTTCGCTAGTCTTCGGGAGGGCCGTGTGGCGACGAGGACGTCCGGAGGCTCCTTCCGGATCTCAGTGCGCGGCGTCGGTCCGGGCGGCGCCTTCCTTGTCGTAGATGGCGAGACGGCGGACGATGGCTTGGCTTTCAGCGTTCAGGCCGAAGATCTCGGGTTCGGTGCCTTCGCTCCGGAACTTGGCGACGACCTTGTCCAGGGCGTTGATCGAGGTGGTGTCCCAGAAATGCGCGTGCCGGACGTCGATGACGACTCTGGCCACCTTCTCCCGGAAATCGAAGGAGCCGGCGAAGGCCGTGGTCGAGGCGAAGAAGAGCTGCCCGGAGACAGAGTAGGTGCGGGTCGATCGGTCGTCCGACAGTTCGGGCGTCACTTTCATGAGCACGGAGATCTTGGCGGCGAAGCAGAGCGCGCTCAGAAGCACGCCGACGCCCACGCCGAGGGCGAGGTTGTGGGTCAGGACGACCACGGCGACGGTCGCGAAGGTGACGAGTGTGGCCGATTTCGGGAAGACCGGGATGTTGCGGAGAGATGCCCAGCTGAAAGTGCCGATGGAGACCATGATCATGACCGCCACGAGGGCCGCCATGGGGATCTGCGAGACCCAGCGGCCGAGGAGGACGACCAGGATGAGGAGGAAAGTCCCCGCCCAGAAGGTCGAGAGGCGACCACGTCCGTCGGAGCGAACGTTGATGACCGTCTGGCCGATCATGGCGCAGCCGGCCATGCCGCCGAAGAGCCCGGCGACGAGGTTGGCGACACCCTGGCCCTTGCACTCGGCGTTCTTGTCGCTCGGCGTGTCGGTGACGTCGTCCACGATGGTCGCCGTCATCAGCGACTCCAGGATGCCGACCAACGCCAGCGGCAGCGCATACGGGAGGATGATCCAGAGGGTCTGCAGGGTGAAGGGCACGTCCGGCCAGAGGAAGGAGGGCAGGGCCGAGGGCAGCTGGCCCATGTCGCCGACCGTGCGCAGCAGCTTGGCGTCGCCCCAACCCAAGCCCATCGAAAGGCCCGTGAGCACGATGATGCAGACGAGCGGGGAGGGGATGGCTTTGGTCAGCAAGGGGAGTCCGTAGATGATGCCCAGGCCGAGCGCCACGCAGCCATACATGAGCAAGCCTTGGCCTTCGAATTCCGGCAGCTGGGCGAGGAAGATCAGGATGGCGAGGGCGTTGACGAAGCCGATCACCACCGACCGAGCGACGAAGCGCATCAGGTCGCCCAGTCGCAGCCAGCCGGCGATGATCTGGAGCAAGCCGGTCAGCAAAGTGGCCGCGAAGAGGTACGGAAGTCCATGCTCCTTGACCAACGTCACCATCAGCAAGGCCATCGCGCCGGTCGCGGCGCTGATCATGCCGGAGCGGCCGCCCACGAAGGCGATCGTCACCGCGATGCAGAATGAGGCGTAAATCCCCACCTGAGGGTCGACGCCTGCGATGATGGAGAAAGCGATGGCTTCGGGGATGAGCGCCAAGGCCACGACGGTCCCGGACAGGAGGTCGGACCGGACGTTGCCGAACCATTGCTGCTGATAGGTTTGTTGCACGGGTAGGCGGGAGAAGTTCGGTGATAGGGACGGTCGGAAGGGTTGTTGCTGAGGCCGCCTGCCGTGATGGCAAGAGGATTGGGATGTCCTCTCGCGACCCGGCATGAATCGGGCCCGCGTTTTCCGCCGTCGAAGGCTCAGCAGCAGGAACGTCCCGGGCGACGCGCGGGCGGGGCCGCGAGGTCGACGATCCGGGCGAGGGCAGGGGGGAGCTGCGTGCGGCGGTAGTGGCACCACCGGCCTTCCTTGCGCGCTTCGACCAGGCCGCACTTGCGCAGCATCGCCAGATGGCGCGAGACGGTCGGCTGGTCGCGCTTCACGAAGGCTTGGAGGTCGCAGACGCAGACTTCCTCTCCGCCGATGCGGCTCAGCAGCCTGAGGCGCGTCGGATCGGACAGGCCGAGGCAGATCGTTTCGACCTTCGGAGGGTGGGTTGCCTGCTTGACTCCGGGCATGCCGCAATCAATATATACGCTAAAGCATATGCAACTTCTAAAACCCGCTCCGATGAGCCTCGGAGATTTTCGTCAGGCGTTGGCCGCGAGCCCCCGGCTCGGCCTGCGTTTCCGCCTGCCGACGGGCGGCCTGACCCCGATCCATCTGCATCTCACGGAAGTCGCCCGCGTCGAGAAGCGTTACATCGACTGCGGCGGCACCATCCGTACCGACGTCTCCGCTCGTCTGCAGCTTTGGGCGGCGGATGACACCGACCATCGCGTCGGCTGCGCCAAGGCGCTGCAGATCCTCGAACGCGGGGCCGCCCTTGTCGGCGCGACCGATGTCCCTCTCGAGGTCGAACACGACTTCCCTTTCCTGACGGTTTTTCCCGTCGTCGGATCCGTCGTCGAAGGCGCCGAACGGATCTTCCTCCTCGCCGCCAAGCAGGCCGATTGCCTCGCGCCTGATGTCTGCATCCCGAAAGCCTGCACGCCCGGCGGCGGTTGCTGCTGATTTTCCCTGAATCCCATGAGCAAACCCCTCGTCCTCATCCTTTGCACCGGTAATTCCTGCCGGAGCCACCTCGCGGAGGCCATCCTCCGTCGCGCCGTCGGCGGACTCGTCGACGTCGCCAGCGCCGGCTCGAAGCCGGCCGGCTATGTCCACCCCATGGCCATCGAGGTCCTCAAAGAGATCGGCCTGGACGCCTCCGCGCATCGCTCCAAGCACCTTTCCGAATTCCTTAATGTTCCTGTCACCAGCGTCGTGACCGTCTGTGGCAACGCCGACCAGGCCTGCCCGGTCTTCCCTGGCCAGCTGAACCGCTATCACTGGGGCTTCAAGGACCCCGCGCATGCCACCGGCACTCCGGAGGAGATCCGCGAGGAGTTCCGTCGCGTGCGTGATGAGATCAGGCTCGTCTTCGAAGCTTATGCCGCGGGCCTGAAGGAAGCCTCCGCCCGCGCCAAGTGAGCATGAAGCGACGGATCGCCGCGGAGTTCTTCGGCACGGCCCTGCTGCTCCTCGCCGTCGCCGGCTCCGGAGTCATGGGCGAATCATTGGCCGGCGGTAACGTGGCCGTCGCCTTGCTTGCCAACAGCCTCGCCACCGGCGCCGCGCTCTACGTCATCATCAGCCTCTTCGGGCCGGTGTCGGGCGCGCATCTCAATCCGGTCGTAACCCTCATGAGCTGGGCGGATGGCACGTCCGAAGCGCGGCAGGCCGCGGCCTACCTGTCAGCGCAGTTCACCGGGGCGATCGCCGGCGTCTGGGCGGTACACGCCATGTTCGGTCAGGCGATCTTGCAGTTCTCGGCCAAGCCCAGGAGTTCCGCCGGCCTATGGCTCAGCGAACTCCTCGGAACCATCGTGCTCCTGATGCTTATCCGCGTCGCTTCGTCCCGTCAGGATGCGAAACTCCCTGCTTACGTCGCGCTCACCGTGACCGCCGGATACTGGGCGACCTCATCGACCTTCTTCGTGAATCCTGCGGCCACGGTCGCACGCGGGTTGACTGATACCTTCGTCGGCATCCGTCCGGCGGATATCGGGCCGTTCCTGCTGGCTCAGTGGGCGGGACTTGGTCTCGTCCTGCTCATCTCCCGTTGGTTGCGTCGTTGAACGGACGTGTCTCCTGAAGGTGCGCTCAGGGCGACAGATATCGGCGAGCGAGTTCGATCCAAAGCGGGATGCCGACCAGGAGATTCAGCGGGAAGTTGATCGTAAGAGAGAGCCCGAAATAAAGGGAGGGATTGGCTTCGGGCACCGCGAGCCTGAGGACCGCGGGCACCGCGATGAAAGAGGAGCTCGCCGCGAGCGTCATCAGCAGGGCGCCGTCGCCGGCAGGAATCGAAAGCCAGCGGCAGAGCAGCAGGGCGAGGGCGGCGTGCGCGAAGGGTGAGATCGCCGCATAGGCGAGCACCGGGGCCTGTCCCCAGGAAACCTTGCCGAGATTACGCGCGACCATGAGGCCCATGTCCAAGAGGAACAGCGCGAGGATGCATTTGAACAGATCGAGGAAGACCGGCTGCAGCACGGCCTTACCGGGTTCGGCCGAGACGTAGCCGATCACCATCGAGCCGAGCAGCAGCATCTGGGTCCCGTCGGTGAGCGACTCGTGCAGGATCTTGCCTGGCTTGATGCCGCGCGTCGTCGCTTCGCCCGTCTGGTTGCGCAGGAACCCGGCGGCGATCACCGCGAGGATGATGGCCGGTGATTCCATGATCGCCATCGCGGCGGACATATGTCCGCCAAAGACGAGTCCGGCGTCTTCCAGGCGCTGGGTCGCGGCGATGAAGGCTACCGCGCTGACCGATCCGAAGCTGGCCGCGACCCCGATCGCGTCGAAGGGCGGGAGGAACTTGCGGAGGATGAGGTAGCCGAGCATCGGCACCAAGGTCGCCAGCAGGATGGCGCAACCCAGTCCGGTCAGGACGCTTTGGTCGAAGCCCGACTTAGCGAGCGCGAAGCCCCCCTTCAGCCCCAAGGAAATCAGGAGCATCCGACAAAGCATCCGAGACGCTTGAGAGGGGATTTCGAGATTCGATCGAACCAAGCCGGCGAACATGCCGAAACCGAAGAATAGAAGGGTAGGATCGAGTAATTTTTGCATCGCCAAACCGATGGACAGGCATTGAATTGGTTAAAGGCTATTCTAAAAATAATAAACTTAGCATTAATACTATGAATGTAACCTTCCGCCAGCTCCAACTTTTCCGTGCCCTCGTTTCGACTGGCAGCATCAGTGGAGCGGCCAAGGAGGCCAACGTCACCCAGCCGACCGCCTCGGTGCATCTGCGGGATCTCTCCGAAGCGGTCGGTCTGCCTCTCTATGAAGTGATCGGCCGTAAGGTCTTCCTCACCGAAGCCGGGCGCGAACTGGCCAAGGCCGCGCGCGGCGTGCAGGTTGAATGGGACGCCTTCGAGCAGAATATCCAGGCCTTGCGCGGCGGCGAAAGCGGCCTGCTCAAGGTCTCGATGGTCAACACCGCCCAGTATTTCGCGCCGCGCCTGCTTGGGTCGTTCTGTGCGTCCCGTCCTGGGGTCGACGTTTCGATGGTGCTGCTGAACCGAGACGGCGTGATCGACCGGCTCCGCCAGAACAGCGACGACCTTTACATCATGTCGCGTCCGCCGGCCGATCTCGCGCTGAGCGCGACGGCCTTCCTTCCCAACCCGCTCGTCCTCGTGGCGCCGGCCAATCATCCGTTGGCGGGCCGTTCCGCCGTGCTGCTCAAGGATCTGGGCGAAGTCCGTTTCATCACGCGCGAGCGTGGTTCGGGCACGCGCCTCGCCGCCGATGATTATTTCCGCCAGCGCGGCTTCGACCCCGCCGTCCGCTTCGAGCTCGGCAGCAACGAGGCCATCCTCGAGGCCGTGGCCGGCGGCATGGGCATCGCGATCGTGTCGGCCCACGCGATCCGCAAGGGGTCCCATCCGGGACTCGTGACGCTCCCCGTCGAAGGGTTCCCGCTGCAGTCCAGCTGGCAGATCGTCCACCCCTCCGGACGTCGTCTCTCGCCCTTGGCCGCCGCCTTCAAGGCTCATCTCATCGCGGCGTCGAAGGAAATCGTCGGAGCGAAGGAGATCCTCGGCCTCGTCGCCTGAACAAGGGGAATCCGGTTGCGACGGCGGGCCCCGCGGCCTCAGATGAGGCATGCCCCGCGGACTGCGAACGCTCTTCCGACTCTGGTCGCTCTTCGCGGTGACGATCGCCTCCGTGGCCGCCGCCGAGACCGAGCCGGCGGTAGAACGCGCGCATGCCGAGACCTGGCGTCGGTTCGTCGATGAGCATGGTATCATGCGCGATTACGTCGGCGAACTGCCCACGCCTGAGGATTGCCGGCTGGGCCGCCCGAACGCGATCGGCTGGTGGAGTCCGATCGAGAACGGCCCCATGTTCACCGGCATGTATCTCCATGCCGTCGTCGAACGCGCGCGCCGCACAGGCGCCGAAGCCGACCGCGGGCAGGCCCGTAAGCTCGCGCAGGGGCTGCTGAAGTGCGCGTCGGTTTCGGAGGTGCCCGGATTCGTCGCCCGAGGCGTCGGCTCCGACGGCAGGTGTCATTACCCGCTGAGTTCCGACGACCAGATGCACCCTTGGTTCCTTGGACTGCAGGCCTATCTCGCGAGCGATATCCCGACCGCCGCAGAGCGGGAGGTGTTCGTCGCGAAAGTCCGCGAGGTCGCCGGCGCGCTCGAGTCGCATGGATGGAAGGTGCCGTGCGACGGTGCTTTCAAGGGCGGTTTCCGCGGTGGTTTCAAGGGCGAGCATTTCCGCGATGCGGCACGATATCTTCATATCTTGCGCGCCACCTATGAGATGACCGGCGACGCCGTCTGGCTGGAGCGATATCGACGGGCGCTGGAGGAGAAGCCGACGGGTTCGGCGGAGACGCGGCGGGAGATCTGCGCCTTGGGCTGCCCGCGCGACCTCGGTTTCATCCCGAGCCTGGAAAAGAACCAGTTCTGGATCTACGTCGGCACGCAGGCGGGGCTGGCCCGTCTGGCTTCCGTCGAGGCGGATGCCGCCACCCGGGCCGCCTATCGCAGGGGCCTCGCCGTCACCGCCGGACGCGCGCTGGCTTCGGTCGACACCCACGCGAAGTTCGACAACGCCGACCAAGGTTTCTTCGGCACCGCGGACTGGCGGGCGGCCCATCCGACCTGGTTTCCGCAGCCGACGCAGGCGGAGGCCGAGCGCCTGGCCAAGATCGTCGACTCCAAGAAGCGCGGACCCCGTAAGAATTACGAAGCCACTTGGATGCGTCACCCCTTGGCGGCCGCGGCGATCGTCGCCTTGGCCGGGGAGACGTCAGCCCGTCCGGCTGTCCTGAAGGCCGTGAGGCATTACGAGTACGCCAAGCTCAACATGGCGGAGTTCTTCTTCGCGGAGTTCGCTTATTACGCCCTGCCCGAGGCGAAGTAAGGCTTACTTCGAGGAAGCAGGGGGACGGAGTTTGTCGCCCAGGGCCTTGGCTCGCCTGCGGTAGTCTTCCGCCTTGGCCGTATCCTTGGGCAGGCCGTCCTGACCTTTCTCGTGGCCGAAGGCGAACCAGTAGAGCGCTTGGAGTCCGGCGTCGTTCTCTTGCCTGGACATGCTTTCCATCGCGGCACGGAGCTTTGCCGGGTCGTTCTTAAGTTTCTTGCTGGTCACGTCAAAGACCGCCCGCGGATAGCCGAGCTTGGCGGATTTCTCCAGCCACTCGAAACCTTCGTCTCCGGTCGCGACGCGCTGCGTGAGCACGAAGTGGAGATACCACATGGCTTCGTCGTCGCCGGTTGCCGCCATCGCCCGGAGGCTGGCCACCGCGTAATCGGCCACCGGCATCAGCTCGTCCTTCAAGGAGGATTTCATCCAGGCGCTGGTGCGATCCTCGTAGCGGGCCTGGCCGGTGGAGACAAGGAGGGCCCGGATGGCTTCGGCTTCCTTGGCCGGCAGCCCTTCGAGCGACTGCTCGGCCTTGGCGAGCAGGGGGCCTCCATCCCAGGCAGGCTTGGCGGATTGACGCGTCAGCATGTATCCGAGGGCGGTGATGCCCAATACCAAGACGGCGATGAAGATCTTCAAAGATTTGCTCACGCTCCGACGCTGGCATGGGTCGGGACGCAGGGAAGAGGATTTTATGGGCTTAGCCTGAAAAGACACCACAATGGTGCTTTTGGATAAAGATGCCGACAACCGGGCCGGGGCTTGCCAGCCTCGTCGGATGGAGTAGGTTTCCCCAAACCCCATGATCTCCCGCCTCGCTTCCCTCGCTGCGTTCACCTGCCTGCTTTCCGGCTGCGCATCTTTGTCCTCCCACTACGCCGTCCAACCGGTGCTGCATCCGGGCACGGAGAAGCGTCATGAAAGCTTCAACGAGATCTCGAAGAAAGGTGAGGCGCAGCTGGTCTTCCTGGGTGACTCGATCACTCACGGATGGGAAGGGAAGGGCAAGGCCGTCTGGGAGAAGCACTGGGCTCCCCTCAAGGCCGCGAACTTCGGCATCGGCGGTGACCGCACCGAGCACGTCCTCTGGCGCCTCGAGCATGGCAACTTCGACGGACTCAAGCCGAAGGCGATCGTGCTGATGATCGGCACGAACAATACCGGCCACCAGGGCCGTCCCCAGAAGGAACTCGACGGCGCCGTCTACCAGTGCGCCGCCGAGCAGACCGCCGAGGGCATCAAGGCCATCGTCGGCCAGCTGCGCAAGAAGTGCCCTGACGCCAAGATCCTCGTCCTCGGCATCTTCCCCCGTGGCGCGAACAAGGACGACAAGTTCCGTCAGCAGAACGAGGCGACCAACGCCATCGTGAAGGGCTTCGCCGACGGACAGAAGGTCTTCTTCCTCGACGTGGGCGCCAAGTTCCTCGAAGCCGACGGCACGCTCTCCAAGGCCATCATGCCGGATCTCCTTCACCCGAATGAGAAGGGTTACCAGATCTGGACGGACGCCATCAAGGCCGACGTCCAGGCCCTGTTGCGCTGAACTTCCTATGGATGCCATAGGGCATCTTAAATGGGTCGCGGGGCTTCGTCCTTGGCGACGATTTTTTCGTCGGGTTTGATTTGCATCTTGTCGGACACCCAACGATTTATGGCCTCATGGCTGACTCCAAGAATGCGGGAAGTTCTTCGTCGTCGACCCTTGGTCCTGCAGAAGCTCACGCCCTTGAGCTTCGGCTGATCGGCTTCCTTGCCCGCCAGGCGGGGCTGACCCCTGACACCGCCCGGATCGGCGGGTCGCTTTCCGCGCACGCGGCGGAAGAACCGCTCGAGCGGGTCGCGGCCTCCCTGCCTTCCGCCGGGCTCAAGGCTGACGTGTGCCGCATGACTCTCGCCTCGGCGCTTTGGCAGGCCCGGGCTTCGTTGCCTCTGATCATCCATACTCCTGGGAAGGGTTGGACAGTGGTCGTCGGCGGCGGTCTTTTCCGCGAACGCATCGCGGCCTTCGACGGAGATGAAAGCACCTATGTCGTCAGCCGCACGGCGCTGGTGCAGAAACTCGGCTTGGCCTCGGCCCAGTCCGAGGTGGAAGCGGCCTTCGTCTCCCCGGCCATGCCGGCCGAGGGGCTCAAAGGACGCGACGAGAACGAACATCACCACGACCACCATCCCGGACCGATCAACCGGTTGTTCGGGCTGATGCGCCCGGAAGCCTCCGACATCGCCACGATCCTGATCTTCAGCCTCGTCACCGGCCTGCTCTACCTCGCCCTGCCGTTGGCCATCAACGGCGTCGTCGGCAACCTGGCCTTCGGCACCCAGTCGACGCCCTTCCAGCAGGCGCTCATCTTCATCACCCTCGCGCTCACGGGCTGCCTGGTGCTTTCCGCCATCATCCGCGGTCTCCAATACGTCGTCGCCGAACACATCCAGCGCCGGATCTTCGTGCGGCTCGCCGCCGACCTGGCGTGGCGGCTGCCGCGCGTGCGCACGCAGGCCTTCGACGGCTTGCACGCCCCGGAGATGGTCAACCGTTTCCTCGACGTCGTCACGGTGCAGAAGAGCTCCGCGATGCTCCTTCTCAACGGCATCAACATCGTCGTCGGGGCCGTGGTCGGTCTCGTGGTGCTCGGCTTTTACCACCCGTTCCTGCTCGCCTACATGTTCGTGACCCTGCTCGGGCTGGCCTTCGTGGTCTATGTCCTGGGCCGGGGCGCGATCGCCTCCAGCCTCGCCGAGTCGCGCAGCAAGTACGCCGCCGTCGGCTGGCTCGAAGAGGTCGCCCGTTATCCGCGTCTGTTCAAGGGTCCTTCCGGCCTCGCGCTCGCCGGCGCCCGGACCGATGAGCTCGCCCGGGATTATCTCGAGGCGCGCGCCTGGCATTTCCGCGTGCTGATGCGCCAGATCGTCGGCCTGCTGACGCTCGAAGTGCTCGCCACGGCCGCCTTGCTGATCGTCGGAGGAGGCCTCGTGCTCAGCCAGCAGCTCACGCTCGGCCAGCTGGTCGCCAGCGAGCTCATCGTCAGCGTGGTGGTGGCTTCGTTCGCCAAGCTCGGCAAGCAGTTCGAAGCCTGGTACGACGCCCTCGCCGCGGTCGACAAGCTCGGTCACCTCGTCGACTTCGAGACCGACCGCGAAGGCGGCGAGATCCCCGCGGGCGATCCGGCCGGCGTCTCCGTGGAACTGCGCGAGGTCTCCTTCGCTTATCCCGGCTCACGCGAACTCCTGGGCGGCAAGAGCTTCCGGGTGGCGCCGGGGGCCCGCGTGGCGCTGGCGGGCGCGCAGGGCAGCGGTTGCAGCACCTTGATCGACCTCATCGCGGCGATGCGCGAACCGACCGCCGGTTCCATCCTCGTCGACGGCCTTGACCTGCGTTCCTGGGACCTCGAAGCCTACCGCTGCCAGGCGATGGTGCTCCGCACGCAGGACATCCTCAGCGCCTCGCTGATGGACAACCTCCGTCTCGGCCGACCGGACATCACCCTCGGGCAGGTGCAGACCGCCTTGCAGGAGGTCGGCCTGCTGGCGGATATCCTCGCGCTGCCGGACGGTATTTCCACGAAACTCGTCACCGGCGGGTTGCCGCTTTCCAGCCGCCAGCGTAACCGTCTCCTGATCGCCCGGGCGCTCCTTCACCGTCCTCGCCTCCTCGTCATCGACGAGTTCCTCGACGGCATGGATCCGGAAAACACCAGCCGGCTCATCGACCTCGTCATGGCGCCGGAGCGTCCCTGGACCTTGCTGGTGGCCACGCGGGATCCGCAGCTCCTCCGCCGTTGCCCGTCCGTCATCCAACTCAACGCTTCCCTCGCATGAGCAAGCCAACCGAAATCTCGGCTCCGGCCCTGCGCGGCAGTCTGCCCGCCTTGCTTCTGGCCGCTTCCTCCTTCCGCATACGCCTGCTTTCGCGCGTCGCCGCCGTGGGCTTCGTCGCCATCCTGCTGGCGATCTGGTTCCTGCCTTGGCAACAGTTCGTGCGCGGCTCCGGCAAGGTGATCGCCTTCGATCCGCTGGAGCGTCGCGTCAACGTCGAGGCCCCCGTCGCGGGTCTCGTGCGCAAGATGCACGTCGTCGAAGGCCAGAAGGTGAAGGCCGGCGAGGTGCTCGCCGAACTGCAGGACAACGACCCCAACCTCCTGAACAACCTGAAGGCCCAGAAGGGATCTTTGTCCGACCGTCAGGCCGCGACCCGCCGCCGCATCGAAGACCTCGACCTCCAGGTCCGTCAGCTCGAACTCGCCCGCGGCCAGTCCGTGGACGCCGCCCGGCAGCGCGTGGTGGCCGACAAGATCGCCGCGGAGACCGCCGCCCTCAACTTCAAGCGCGTGAAGGAGCTGAAGGAGGCCGGCCTGGTGTCGGTGCGCGACTACGAACTCGCGATCCAGTCCCGCGACAGCACCGCGTCGGCGCTGCTCGCGGCCCAGGCGACCCTCGGGCGTACCGAAAGCGAGTTCGGGGCCACGATAGCGGGCGTTCGCGCCCAGCGGGGTTCGGCGCAGTCGGACCTCGCGTCCGTCGAGCGCGACCTCGGCGTCATCGAGGTCCAGATCAGCCAGAACGAACGCCAGCTCGTCCGCGCCCCGCGCGACGGCATCGTGCTCTCCGTCCAGGCGACGGACGGCACTTATCTCCGTCCCGGCAGCCCGATCTGCGTGGTGATCCCGGAGACCGACAGTCGTTTCGTGGAGATCTGGCTCGAAGGCAACGACATGCCCTTGCTCCAGTCCCGCGTCGCCAAGCCGGACGGGACCGTCATCCCCGGCAGTCCCGTGCGCCTCCAGTTCGAAGGCTGGCCCGCCATCCAGTTCGTCGGCTGGCCCAGCGTCGCCATCGGCACCTTCGGAGGCGAGGTCGTCTTCGTCGACGCCGCCGGCGACCCTTCGGGCAAGTTCCGCGTCGTCGTCGCCCCTTTGCCTGACGTCGTCATCCGCGACGGCAAGCCGACCCAGGTCGAATGGCCCGGCAACCGTTGGCTGCGCCAGGGCGTGCGCGCCAACGGCTGGGTCCTCCTGCAGCAGGTGCCGCTCTGGAAGGAGATCTGGCGTCAGCTCAACGGCTTCCCGCCGGTCGTCGCGATGGACGAGCCCGGCAAGGAGGCGAAGAAATGAGGTGGCTGGCGCTCATCGCCTTCCTCCCGGCCTGGCTGGCCGCGGCGGAGCCTTTGCGTCTCCCGGAGGTGCTCTCGTCCGTCAAGGAGCGCTACCCGCCCCTGTTGATCGCGATGATCGAGCAGGACATCGCCTCGGGCCGTCTCCGTCAGGCGGAGGGCGCCTTCGACCTCGGTTTCAGCCTTCGCGCCGGCATCACGCCCAAAGGCTATTACGACGGCTCGACCGGCGACGTCGCGCTGGAGCAACGTCTCCCGTTCTGGGGCGCCAACGTCTTCGCCGGCTACCGTCGCAGCAGCGGTCTCCTGGCCGACTATGACAAGGAGCGCACCCAGCGCGACGGCGAGTTCCGCGCGGGGCTGCGCTTCAATCTCCTCCGCGATGGTCCCATCGACCGCCAGCGCGCCGACCGGCTCAAGGCCAGGCTCGACCTCGGCCTGGCCGATCCGTTCATCGAGCGTCAGCAACTCGACATCATCCGCTCGGCCACCCGGGCCTATTACCAATGGGCCGCCGCCGGCCTGCGCGAGGAAGTGGCGCGCGACCAGCTCAAGGTCGCCCAGGATCGGGCCGCCGCGCTGACCGAGCAGGCGAAGAAGGGCATGGTGGCCCCGATCGTCGTCACGGACAACGAGCGCCTGATCGTCAGCCGCCAGCTTCTCGCCACGCAGGCCCGCCGCCGTTTCGAGGCCGCTTCCCTGGAACTTTCCTTGTTCTGCCGCGGGCCGGACGACCAGCCCATCACGCCTTCGCGGGAACGCTTGCCGAAGGACCTGCCCGTCGCGGAGCTGCCTGAGCGCATGGGGGATGTCTCGTTGCTCGAAGCCGTCGCCGAACTGCGGCCCGAGCTGCGGCGCATCCGTCTTCTCAAGGAGAAGGCGGAGGTCGACCTGCGCCTCGCGCGCAATGCCACGCTGCCGAACCTGGACCTGACCTTCGGGATCACCCGCAACCAAGGCGGCGGACCTTACACCGACCGCCTGCCTGAGGAGACGCGCGCGGGCCTGGAGTTCCGTCTGCCCCTCCAGCGGAACGAAGCCTTGGGCCGCACGCAGGTCTCGGAAGCGGAGCTGCGCCGTCTGGAGCAGGACCTGTATTTCGTGCGCGACCGCATCCGCGTCGAGGTCAAGGACGGCTGGTCCGCCTTGGCCGCCGCTCACGAGGTGCTCGCCGTCGCCCGGCGCAACGTCGAGCTTTCCGACCTCCTCGTGAAGGCCGAACAGAAGCGTTTCCAGCAGGGAGCGACGGATCTCCTCGCCCTGCAGATCCGCGAACAGGCCTTGTTGGAGGCCCAGTTCGCCGAAGTCGCGGCGCAGGCCGACTTCTTCACCGCGCTCGCGGACTACCGCGCCGCGATCGCCGCCGACCTCAAGAAGTAGGGCGGCCTCAGGCCTGCTTCAGCGAGGCCATGTCGATCACGAAGCGGTAACGGACGTCCTGTTTGATCATCCGGTCCCAGGCCTCGTTGATCTGCTGGATCGGGATGAGCTCGATGTCCGAGACGATCCCGTGCTGGGCGCAGAAATCGAGCATCTCCTGGGTCTCGGCGATGCCGCCGATGCAGGAGCCGGCGAAGTTACGGCGCGGCATGATCACGCTGAAGGCGTGGACCGCGAGGGGCTTCTCGGGCACGCCGACGAGGCAGAGCGTGCCGTCGAGCTTGAGCAGCGCCATGTAGGCGTTGAGGTCGTGCTGGGCCGACACGCAGTCCAGGATGAAGTCGAAGGAGCAGCCGTGCTTGGCCATCGAGGCGGGGTCGGTGGAGACCACGACCTCGTGGGCGCCGAGGCGGAGGCCGTCGGCGACCTTGGAGGGCGAGGTGGTGAAGAGCACGACGTGGGCGCCGAAGGCGCGGGCGAACTTCACGCCCATGTGGCCGAGGCCGCCGAGGCCGACGACGCCGACTTTCTGGCCGGGACCGACCTTCCAGTGGCGGAGCGGCGAGTAGGTCGTGATGCCCGCGCAGAGCAGGGGCGCGGTCGCGGCGAGGTCCAGACCCTGCGGGACGCGGAGGGTGAAGGCTTCGTCGACGACGATGGCGGAGGAATAGCCGCCGAAGGTGTGGCCGCCGAGGTGCTTGTCGGGGCTGTTGTAGGTGAAGGTGGCGCCGCTGAGGCAGAACTGTTCCAGACCCTTCTGGCAGCTCGGGCAGGTGCGGCAGGAATCGACCATGCAGCCCGTCGCGCCGATGTCGCCGACCTTGAGCTTGGTGACCTTGGAGCCCACCGCCGTGACGCGTCCGACGATCTCATGGCCCGGGACGCAGGCGTAGTTCGTGCCCGGCCATTCGCCGCGGGCGGTGTGCACGTCGGAATGGCAGACGCCGCAGTAGAGGATCTCCATCGCGACGTCGGTCGGGCCGGGCGCGCGCCGGGCGATCTGCATCGGGGCGAGCAGGGAAGTGGGGGCGGAAGAGCCGTAGGCCTTGGCGGTGGTGGTCATGGAAGTGAGAGCCTGATAGGTAGGCGTAACCATGAGGGAGGCAAGCCGGGGAGAATCATCGGTCCAGTGATGGTGGTTTGGCCCGATGGCCTTCAGGCATGCTCAGCAGGTAGGATGGGGTATGACCTACGTCATGCCATCGTCAGCGGAGACCCGCTCACTTGACAGAATTCTGTACAATGTGCAGACTGCCTGCATGAAGACCGTCTCCTACACCGACGCCCGTAACCAGCTCGCCAGCCTCATGGAGGCGGCCAACGCGGATCGCGAACCCGTCGCCATCACGCGCAACGGCGCGGCCTCCGTCGTGCTCGTCGACGCCGCCGAATACGCCGCCATGGCCGAGACCTTCCATCTCCTGTCTTCGCCGCGTAACGCCGACCGCCTCCGTAAGGGCCTGGCCGAATTCAAGGCCGGCAAGTTCAAGAAGGCCTCCCGTGGCTGAGGTCCGCTGGTCGACGGGCGCCTTGGAGGATCGCGCTTACTGGCAGCAGTCGGAGCCGCGCACTTATGACCGCCTCGAGCGTCTGCTGGCCGACATCGCCAAGGCCCCGTTCAAGGGGATCGGTAAACCTGAACCCTTGAAAGGCGACCTCTCGGGCTGGTGGTCGCGGCGGATCACGCTGGAGCATCGCTTGGTCTATCGGGTCGAGAAGGGCGTCATCTACGTCCTCCAGGCCCGCTACCACTACTGAGACTGCTTATTTCCCTTCCAGCTTCTTCAGGTACTTCGAGGGATTCTTCTCGAACTTCGCGATACAGGGCTTGCAGCAGACTTTGATCGTCTGGCCTTGGTGTACGAAGGAGGCCTGTTCGCCCATCGAATCGAGATCGTTGTCCGAGACGATGCAGGTCTTCAGGGGATAAGGCTTAGGGGCGGCAGGCTTGGCGACGGCAGGAGCCGGATTGTCTGCCGCCCAGTTCGGCAGGCTGGTGAGAAGGCAAATGGCGAGGAGGAGGGTTTTCATAGGGTTCAGAATCGGGCGATGATGCCGGCTCCCGCTCCGAAATCGGAACTGTATCCGGCGGTGAGGGAAAAGGTCTTGTTCAGCAGGAAATTGAAATCCGCTGAGGTGAACGTACCCGTCTTGCGCCCGTGGCGCAAGGCCAGGTCCAGGGAGAATCGGTCGCTCAGCTGGACCGACTTGAGCAGTTCGGCCCTGGTTTCGCCCCCCGCCTGATGGGTAAGCGTCAGGTCGACGAAATAGGGAAGGCGCAACGCTGCGCCGGCGAAGACCGATTCCCGTCCTCCGGCGGAAGTATCCGAACGATAGCCTGCGATCAGGGCAAGCCGGGTATCCACGTAGCGTTGGTAGAAGGCCTCGGTCTCGTGCCAGTCGCCGGAGCGCACGCCCTCATCCCAGCGCAGGTATAGGTTGTCGGCCCCTGACTGGAGCGTGGCGAAGCCTGCGAAATGGGCGCTGGTCAGCGTCGCCTGCCCCCAGGCGTAGGTGGAAGGCATCGTGTGCGTGGCCGCCGGGTGGGGCGGTTCGGCGCCGTCGGCGGCCGTCACGCGGATGGTGCGGACCATGCCCGTGAGGTGGTGGTAGAGCAGGTGGCAGTGCAGGAGCCAGTCCCCTTGGCCTTCGTCGGCGGTGAACTCGATCGTCCGCACGCTCATCGGAGGGACGTCGACGGTATGTTTCAGGGGCGAGGTCGCCGGATCCTGGTCGGCCTCGTCGACCAGGCGGAAGAAGTGCCCGTGGAAATGGATCGGGTGGTGCATCATGGTATTGTTCACCAGTCGCACGCGGAGGGTCTCGCCGGCCTTGACCTTTATGGCATCGGCCTCATGCGGGCCGAGGCCATCGAAAGTCCATTCATAGCGGATCATGTCCCCCGTCAGCTTGAGGGTCAGTTCGCGATGCGACTTGGCCACGGCGTGCGGGGTCGCCGCTCGTAGCTTGGAATAAGGCGAAAGCGGACGGGCTGACGGCGGGGCGCCAGGCTCCGGGTCCAGCTCGTCGAGGATCGATGACAGGTAGGCATCCATCCCGTAACGCTCGGGCCGAGGAGGCGCGTCGGCGGCATGCGCCACGCCTTCGCCGAGCCAGGCGGACACCGACCCGCTGCCGTCCTGGGCGGTGGCACGCAGTTCCCATGTGTCGGTCGCGGGAAGCGTCACCAGGATGTCATACGTTTCGGCGGGTCCGATGAGGAGGCGCTTCTGGGCGAACGGGACGACATCCTGACCGTCGGCGGAGACGATCTTCAGCGGCCCCGTCGCCGCATCGAGGTAAAAATAGGTGGCGGCGCTGGCGTTGATGAGCCGAAGGCGCGTCGTCTGGCCTGGCTTTCCCTTCAGCTGCAGCCGGCGTTGACCGTTCATCAGGAAGGCGTCGTACGCGACGTCGGAGAGGTCCATGGGCGGCACCAGTCTTTGCTGTTGTCCCAGGTATTCATCCAGCTTGCCGGCCTGATAGGCGCCGAGGAGGGATTGCGCGGTGCCTTTCCGGAACGAATACCAATCGCTGCCGCGGAGGAGCGTCCGCTGGACTTCCGTCGGCGTCTCGTCCGTCCAGTCGGAGAGCACGACGACCTCGTCATGGTCGGCGGCCAACGTCGGGCGCTTAGGTTCGATCACGATGGCGCCGTAGACGCCGCGTTGCTTCTGGTGTCCGGTGTGGCTGTGATACCAATAGGTGCCATGCTGCCGGATCAAGAATTCAAAGGTGCGGGACTGCCCGGGCAAGATGAGAGGGGTCGTCACTTCGGGCACACCGTCCTCCAGGTTGGGCACCAGCAGTCCATGCCAGTGGATCGAGGTCGTCTCGTCGGTCAGGCGGTTGACTACCGTGACCCGGGCGACGTCGCCCTCGCGGAAGCGGAGCACCGGGCCCGGGGTGCCTCCGTTGAGCGCGAGCACTTTGGTCGGCTGACCGGCTGGGCTGAGCGTTTTTTCGGAAACTTCGAGCCGGTAGGTCACGACGGGCGCCTGTGTGTGGAGCGCGGAAGCCTTCGGTGCGGCTTCAAGCGCGGCGACGTAAGCCTGTCGGCAGAGTTCGCAGGCAGGGGCCAAGGCAGTCCAGGCGATTGCTAGGGCGGCTAGGGCTAACCGATGTGTTCTGCGGGACACACTTGGAAGATAAGGCAGTCGCCGCGGAATGCAAACGAGACCCAAGCCCTCCGGGGGAGCGCTTTCAGCCCTCGGTCGGGTCGTAGAGGCCTTGGCGGACGACGAAGCGGATGACGCCCGCGACGTCGTGGACGCCGAGCTTACGCATCAGGTTCGTGCGGTGGTTCTCGACCGTCTTGGCGCTGATATCCAGCTTCACCGCGACTTCCTTGCTCGAGTAGCTCTTGGCCAGCAGCACCGCGATTTCCTTCTCGCGGTCGGTGAGGGTCGCGCCCTTGGCATCGACGTCGCTCTCGGGGGCCGTGAGCGCGTCGGCCATCGCCTTCTGGAACGTCTCGCTGAACCAGGTGTCGCCGGCGGCGACGGCATCGACGGCCTGCCGGAGTTCGGAAAGTCGGGCGCTCTTGGGCACGTAGCCGCGGACGCCGGCCTTGAGGAGCCCGCGGGCGAGCTGCTTCTCGGACTTGGCCGAGAAGATCAGCACCTTGAGGTCGGGCTGCGTCTCATGCAGCTGGCGGAGGACCTCCAAGCCGCTGATGCCGGGCAGGAGGATGTCGAGGATCAGGATGTCCGGCTTGAGCTGCTCGGCCAGGGCCAGGCCCTCGTGGCCGTCCGCGGTGGAGCCCAGCACGCGGTAAGCCCCGCGGGCCTCGAGCATCTCGATGATCAGCTCGCAGATGGCCGTCTGATCTTCCATGACCACGACGGATTTCGCCTTACGGACAGAGGTCTTCATGGGGATGACTACAATCTTGTCCTGCCCCCGGCCGCAGGCGAACGCAAAAGGCGTCGCCTCGTAACAATCTTATTCCGAGGCCGGGTCGACCAGGCCTTGCCGGACCACGAAGCGGACCAGCCCCGCGACGTCGCGGACGCCCAGCTTGCGCATCAGATTGGCCCGGTGGTTCTC
>JAURFU010000079.1 GCA_030834165.1 Verrucomicrobiota bacterium | reverse complement strand
CATCACGGAGTCCAAGTCCGGACGTCAGGCCTGGCGGGGCCGGACGCTTATCGACACGACCGGCGACGGCGATGTCGGCGCGCTCGCCGGCAACAGTTTCGAACTGGGGGTCGACAACGCCTGCCCGTGCCAGCCGATGAGCATGTGCGCCCTCCTGACCTGCGATGATGTCGCCGCCCTCAACGCCTACGTGCGCTTCGGTGACGGCTATGAGAATCCTGACCGCTACGGCCATAAGAAGCGGTTGCTGGCCGAGCTTCGTCGGGCCGGCTCGGATCCCAGCTACCAAGCGCCCACGTTCTTTCCGGTCCGCGGGAACCTCATCCTTGCGATGCTCAATCACGAGTATGGCGTGAATGCGACCGACGCCGAAGCCGTGACCGCGGCGACCCTACGAGCCAGAGCCGAAGTGAACTCCCTCGTCCGCGGCCTACGCTCCCTCGGCGGACCCTGGAAAGGCATGCAAGTCGTCGCGACCGCGGAGCAGATCGGCGTGCGGGACGGCCGTCGTCTCGCCGGACGCTATACCGTGGTCAAGAATGACGTGGCCGACGGAGCCAGGCACGATGACGCCGTCGTGCGGGCCACGTTCTCGGTCGACGTGCACGCGCTGACCAAAGACAAATCCGCTTATTCCAGCATGGGTGTGAAGGTGAAGCCTTACGACATCCCCCTGCGCGCCCTCATCGCCAAGGACGTCGACGGCCTCATGATGGCAGGCCGGTGCATCAGCGGGGACTTCATCGCCCACGCGAGCTACCGTGTGACCGGCAATGCCGTCGCCATGGGCGAAGCCGCGGGCGTCACCAGCGCCCTGGCCGCCTCGTCCAAGTGCGCCCCGCACGAGATCTCCTGGCCCGAAGCCGCCGCCCTCCTCCCCAAGGTCCGCCAGGGGTAACTTATCGTTCGCCGAATAGTGAACGAAGGTAGGGACGTGGCTACGCCGCGCCCAGGTATGTCCTACCCCTAGCCCAACCCCTACCCCTCGCGGGCACTGCCCTCGTTAAGCCTTCCCCGGCACCGGCGGCACTTCAGCCGGCAGCTTCACGGTACCCTTCTCGAAATCGAGCGGGCCGACCGAGGCCTTGAGATTGTAATACGGCGACTTCTCGTGCTTGAGGAGGTCGTCGAACTTCACCATCTCGCCGGTGTAGGCGGAGATACGACCCATGATCACCGCGAGGTTGGTCTCGGCGATCTGGCGGGCGTCATTGAGGGGCTTGCCGTTGTAGGCGCTGCGGATGAGGTCGACGTGCTCCTGGACCATGGAGTCGTCGGTATCGAGCTTGATGGCGGGGATATCGACCTGCTTCTGGCCGAACATCTTACCGGCGCCGAAACAGGAACCGGTCGCCCCGGTGAAGAATTCGCCCACGCGGCCGGTGGTGCCGGTGATCTGGCGGCACTGGCTGTGGATGCGCACGCCGTCGCCGAAATCGTAGTCCACGCTGAAGAAGTCGAACATGTTGCCGGTCTCGCGACGGGCGCGGCCGCCGAAGCCGAGGGCGCTGACCGGGGTGCGGCCGAGGAACCAGATGGCGACGTCGACGTTATGGATGTGCTGCTCTACGATGTGATCGCCGGAGAGCTCGGTGAAGTTGAGCCAGTTACGGTTCAGGTAATCGGCGTCGGTGTCATCCTTGGCCCGACGTCGGACCCACGGCACAGTGCCGTTCCACTGGACCACGCCGCCACGGAGCGCACCGATGGCGCCCGCGTCGATGAGGGCCTTGTTCTTCAGGTACGAGGCGTCATGGCGACGCTGGGTGCCCGCCACGACGGCGAGCCCCTTCTTCTTTGCTTCCTCGCCGGTGGCGATGATGGCGCGGGCGCCGACCGGATCGACGGCGACGGGCTTCTCGACGAAGCAATGCTTGCCCGCGGCGACGGCGGCGGCGAAGTGGACCGGGCGGAAAGCCGGCGGCGTGGCCATGAGCACGAAGGCGCAATCCGTGGCCATGACCTTCTGGTAGGCGTCATAGCCGACGAAGACCTTCGTGGCCGGCAGCTTGTAGGTTTCGTTCAGGCGTTTCGCGCGATCTTCGAAGGCATCGGCCAGGGCGACGACTTCGGCCTCCGCGCCGAGGATCTTGCAGGCGGCGATGAACTGACCGAGGGCGCCGGTGCCGCGGCCGCCGCAACCGATCAAGGCGACCTTGACCTTGCCGGGGACCGACTGGCCGCTGAGGACGGCCGGAGCCGCCGCCAAGGCGAGGCCGCCGAGGGCCATGGTGGATACGAAGGTACGACGCTGGATGGGGTGTTCCATGCTTTGAGATTGAGAGGAAGGCCGAGGGTCACAAAGGTTTTCTCAGACCCATGACCTCCATAAGTCCGAAGAAAGCGCTGACCTGGATTGGCCTTATCCTCGGGGTCGCCCTGCTCGTCGGAGCCGCCGGGGCCGGCTTCCTGCACGCCCTCGAAGCGGTCACGCGCCTCTTCCAATCCACCCCCTGGCTCATCGTCTCGCTGCCCTTCATCGGCCTTCTTACCCTGTGGCTCTACCGCGGACCGCTGAAGGCCTCTGCCGGGGGGACCAAGACCTTGATTGAAGCCATCAAGGCAACCTCCAACCCTCTGCCGGCGTCCATGGGGCCGGCGATCATCGGCACGACCCTGCTCTCGCACCTGGGTGGCGCCTCCGTCGGCCGCGAAGGCACGGCCCTCCAGATGGGCGGAGCGCTCGCCGATCAATTCTCCCGTTGGATTTCCTTGGATGCCTCCGAACGCCGCACATTGCTCCTCTGCGGCGTATCCGCTGGCTTTGCCGCTGTCTTCGGCACGCCGATCGCCGCGGCGGTCTTCGCCTTGGAATTCGTACGCGTGCGCTCCTGGGCCATCCTGCCCTGCCTGGCCTGCGGCTTCCTCGCCGATCTCGCTGGCCAGAAACTCTTCCACGCTCATCACGCGAACTATCGCCTCCCCGTGCCGGCGGAGTTCAGCTTCGGCGGCCTGGGTTCCGCCTTGGCCATCGGCGTAGCCTGCGGATTGCTGGCCCGTCTCTACGTCTACCTCAATAAACGAGAAGCCGCCCGAGCCAATCCGGAGCCCTACGCCCGCATCTTCTTCGTCGGGGTCACCTTCTCGCTGATGGTCTACTTCTATCAGCAATGGGACTTCACGGGGCTCGGCCTGCACGTGATCGACTCCGCCTTGGTCGAACCTTCGTCGCCCACCGCCTTCCTGTTCAAGTTCCTGCTGACCGGCATGTGTGTCTGGGCCGGATATCGGGGCGGCGAAGTCACCCCGCTCTTCTTCGTCGGCGCGACCCTCGGCAGCGCCGCCGCGGCTTATCTCGGACTGCCCTTGGCGGTCTGCGCCTCGCTTGGCTTCGTGGCCGTGCTCGCCGGAGCCGGAGCCGTCCCGCTCGCGTGCTCGGTCATGGCCTACGAACTCTTCGGCCTGTCGATCGGCGGCTACGCCCTGCTCGCCTGCGCGGCCAGCTGGCTCGTCGCCGGCCGCAAGGGGCTGTACGACGAATACCAGCCCTAAGAAATGCATTCCACTGGACTTATAAGCCCCCTTTTCCTGACACCTCAAGCGCCATCAATCCATGCATCTTCAAAGCACCATACGATGCAACCACTTCATCTGGGCATGCTTCGTCATGATGCTTCCGCTACCGGCTACCAGCACCTTGTCTGCGCAGCAGACTACGCCCAGGCATGAATGGGATGGCATCCCGATTCCGGCGGAAGCCGGCATGGGAAAGCGGTGGGTTTTGCAAGAACATGTCTCGGATGACTTTACTTACGAGGCTCCGCCCAACGACAAAGGAAGGAGATTTGCGAAAAGGTGGGCAGATTCCTATCACAACGCCTGGACCGGCCCAGGCCGAACGCTTTGGAACCCTGCTAACGTCGTGGTGGCGAATGGGAACTTAGAGATCTCAGCCAGCCGCGCTCCCGACTCCGAAAAGATTCATCTCGGATGCGTCACGTCGAAACAGCGCGTAACGTATCCACTCTTCGTCGAAACCCGCGCGAAGGTCAGCAATTCGGTTCTGGCCTGCGCCGTCTGGCTGCTCAGCCCGGACGACACCCAAGAGATCGACATCTTGGAGGCTTATGGGGCGAGTTTCTCGCAGGCAACCGGCAAGGATCAGGAATATTTTGCCAAACGGATGCACTTAAGTCATCACGTCTTTGTTCGCCAGCCATTTCAAGATTATCAGCCCACGGATCCGGGTAGCTGGCATCAGGACGGGACACTTTGGCGAGAGAGCTTCCGCCGCGTTGGCGTCTTTTGGCGCGACCCCTGGAACCTCGAATACTTCATAGATGGCAAACTCGTCCGGACCGTCTCCGGCCGAGAGATGATCGATCCTAAGGGGTTCACCCAAGGCGCGGGGTTGAACAAGGCGATGGACATCATCATCAACGCGGAGGACCAGACATGGAGAACCGAGCGAGGGCTGACACCGACGCATGAAGAACTCCGCCGAAAGCAGGATCACGTGTTCAAGGTCGATTGGATTCGCGTCTACAAGCCGTATGCGGCGGGCGAGCAGAAGTGAAATGGCCTAATCGGGTCCTTGGGACGGCTTGCCGCAGCGTCCTTCACCATCCTCCGGATGGCTACGCACAGGGCGGAGACAATGATTTCCCCTAAGCTTGCGCAGGGTGGCAATGAGCAAACCATCAGGCGTGGATAACGCCAGCGCAGGATGGGATTCTAACCTATCCTCAGACGGTGAAGTCGAAGACCATCACGCGCTCGAGATTCGGGACGACGATCAATTTCACGCGCTCGTGTTCGGGGTGCGGGAGATAGCGGTCGCGGCTCTGCGGCGTGTCGAAGGT
This sequence comes from Verrucomicrobiota bacterium, assembly GCA_030834165.1. Lineage (GTDB taxonomy): Bacteria > Verrucomicrobiota > Verrucomicrobiia > Opitutales > UBA953 > UBA953. Next base: position 574 of record JAURFU010000079.1, on the reverse strand, counting down.
CATGACGAACCCGTGCGTGAAGCCGTCGTTCAGGCCTTCGTCGCTCTGGTAGACGCCGTGCTGCATCGAGAGCAGTCCGGGAATCTTGCCGACCATGCCACGCATCTCGGCGAAGCAGGTGTCGATCTGGGCCTGGGTGACGCCCTTCTTGAAGACGAAAGTTCCGTAGTGGTAGACCATGGCGGCTAGAGTATTGAGTATGGAGTATTGAGTATAGAAAAGGCCGCAGGAGGCATGAGCGAAGGAGTCCTATTTCGGAGGGTTATTTGATCACTCCCCCGATACTCGATACTCCATACTCGATACTCTCTTTACTTGTTAGACACCCAGGTGAGCGAATTCAGGAGGAGCTGCTTGTAGGCCGGGTGGTCGTGCGATTTCTCGTCGTGACCCAGGGCGATGCAGACGACCTTGGTGCCGGGATACTTCACGGTCCAGACCGACGGGAGGATGTTCGAGAGTCCTTCCTTCGGGGTCTGACGTGGGATGGTGCCGAGGACTTCGGCGCCTTCGGGACGGGTCAGCTCGACGTTGTAGCTTTCGTCGTTGATCACGAAGGTGGCCGGAACGCCCT
>JAURFU010000078.1 GCA_030834165.1 Verrucomicrobiota bacterium | reverse complement strand
GTGACGCGGGCGGTGATCAGGGCGACCTGGACTTCCGGGGAACCGGTGTCCTTGGCGTCCTGCTGGTGCTTCTTGATGACTTCGGACTTATTGACCGACATGGTGGTGGTTAGTTTTGGGTTGATGATGGCCGACTTGGGAGAAATTCCCGAAAGCCCCGCCGTTTGGCCGGACTCTCCGTCTGGAACAGGCTTGCGCCCGCCGACCAGCGTGAGAAGGGCTCCGCCCCTCTCCCTAACGAAGTTGAACCATCGAAATGACGAATGGAAAGCGAGTTAGCAAGCAGGAACTACCCCTCTAACCTGCCCCCGGAAGAGGATATTGCCCGTTTTTACTCAGTTCGGGAGATCCAACCAGTAGACGTCCTCGTCGTTACGGCGGATTCCCGGAAAGAACCACCCCCTCGGCTCGGGGATGATCTCCGCCAGGTCGAAGATCCGCACGCTCCGGGGCATCTGCCGGAAGACGAGCGTGAACCGATGCGGGCACCCCTCGGGGATCGGGTACCAGTGAGGATAAAGGGAGATGTTCTCGAAACGCAGCAGCTCGCTCGTGATCGACGAAGCTTGGTCCAGCAGGAAAGTGCTCTGCCAGATTCGGATGCAGGGGGCATAGTCCGGCGCGCAGCGGACATGCACCACGATCGGATCCTCCGGCAGGGTCTCGGCCTTCACGGCTTCGACCGGAAGGGCGCGGACGACAGGGGCGGCGAGCGGGGCGGACATGGACGCCATTTTGCCGGCCGAGTCCCGGCTCGCAAGACCGCGCCGTGTCATTAGCCCGTTGACTCCCCTCCCCCGCCGTAACGACATAGCAGGCATGGAACCTGGCTCCGAAGACCAACCCCGCCTGACCGGCGCCGAACGCGGCAAGCTGCGCAGCCTCGCGCAGACCCTCGATCCCAAGGTGTTCGTCGGCAAGGCCGGCGTGAACGCGGGCATCGCCAAGCTCCTCGAAGAAGCCTTCCGCAACGCCGACCTGGTCAAGGTCCGCTTCACCGCCGAACGGGACGAGATGGACAAGCAGGCGCAGGAACTGGCCAAGCTCACCGAGAGCGAAGTCATCGGCAGCGTCGGCCGCACGGCGACGTTCTTCAAGCTCGGCGCCGACGCCGCATGACCGATGGAAGCCTCGCTGTTTCAGTCACGGCATGAGGCTCTGATCCGCCAGGCCGAGGAAGCCCTGCGCCGCCTCACCCCCGCGGCGGGCGACCGGCCGGCCCGCCTGCACGGCGCGATGCGCTACTCCCTCGAAGCCGGCGGCAAACGCCTGCGTCCGGTGCTCTGCCTCGCCTCCGCCGTCGCCTTCGACCCGCAGGCCGACGCGTCGCACGCCGCGACGGCGCTGGAATGCGTCCACACTTATTCGCTGATCCATGACGACCTGCCGTGCATGGATGATTCGGACCTGCGCCGCGGACGCCCCTCGTGCCACAAGGCCTTCGATGAGGCCACCGCCCTGCTCGCCGGCGACGCCCTGCAGCCGCTGGCCTTCGAACTGCTCGCCGTCGGGTACGCCGACCGCCCCGCCCTCGCGACCGCGCTCGTGCGCGAACTCGCCGTGACGGCCGGGTCGACCTTGCTCGTCGGCGGCCAGACCGAGGACATGGGCGGCCTCGCCGCCGGCGCGACCGACGACCGGCTCGAATTCATCCTGCTCGGCAAGACCGCCGCGATGCTCAGCGCCTCTTTCGCCATGGGCGCGCTGGTCGGCGGCGCCTCCGCGGACGACGTCGGGCGGTGCCGCCTCGCCGGCCGCGCTTCGGGCATCGCCTTCCAGCTCGTCGACGACCTGCTCGACCTGACGGCCGACGCCGCCCAGCTGGGCAAGCCCGTCGGCGCCGACGCGCAGAACGGCAAGTTCACCTACGCCGACTTGCACGGGATCGAGGCGACCAGGAAGCGCATCGAAAAGCTGACCGACGAAGCCTCCGCCCACCTGCGGGCGACGCGCGGCGACACCGCCTTCCTCGTCGAGCTCGTCCGCCGGATGGCGGCCCGGCGCGCCTGATCAGTCGTCGAGCCGCCGGCCGCCGGACGGGAGCTGATCGGACAGGAATCCGTAGTAAGTGCCGAGCCAGAGACGCCAGGCGAAGGCATGGATCAACGGAGGGACCACGAAGATCGCGGCCACCGCCAGTCGGATCGCCCAGACGGCCTCGAGCCAGCCCAGACGATAGGCGGCGAGCACGAGCGGCAGCACCCCGAAGGCCGTGAGGCCGTAATTCCAGACGATGGCGCCGAGGAAGAAACCTTCCTTGCGGCGCAACGTCATCCCACAGCCGGCGCAATGCGCCGGCGTATCCCAGAGCCGCGCCAAGCGGCCCGTCTCATCATCGGCGCCGCGGACGGGAGCGCCGCAGTCGGGACAACGCCCGCAGGCCGATTTCCAGAAGATGTCCGCGCGGAAAGCCATGACGCCAGCCTGCCGCGGACGGACGAAGTGGCAAGCCAAGTAAAAGGCCGGCCACCTCACGGCGACCGGCCTTGATGAACCGTTGCTCGACGGAACTTACTCGGCGGCGGTCTCACCCACCTGGAAGCGGGTGAAGCGGACAATCGAAACTTCTTCGCCGACCTTGGTCTTCGCGGCGGCGATGAGGGCCTGGATCTTCTGCTCGGGATCGCGGAAGTAGGCCTGCTCGAGGAGACAGGCGTCGGCGAAGAACTTGTCGACGCGGCCGGAGACGATCTTCTCCATGTTGGAGAGCTGGCCCTTCTTGCGGCCTTCGGCGGCGATGACCTGCTTCTCGCCCACGGCGATGCGCTTCTCGAGTTCGGCGATCGCTTCGGCGTCGTTGGCGGCCTTCTGCTCGACGAGCTGGCCCTTGTAGTCCTCGACGATGCGCTTGGCTTCCTCGATGGCCTTGTCGGCTTCGGACTTCGTGAACTCGGCCGCGATCTCGCGCTCCTTGGCGACGACGTCGGCGGAGACGTCTTCGCGGCGGACGAAGCGGGCGTTGTTGGCGACGACCTGCATCGCGAGCTGGCGGGCCAGTTCGGCGACTTCCGGGTTGGCGGCGGCGGCCTGGGTCTTGAGGCCCAGTTCGAGGAGGACGGCGATCTTGGCGCCGGTGTGGACGTACGCGGAGACGCGGCCCACGCCGGTGGCTTCGAACTTCAGGACGCGGGAGACCTTGAGGTTCTCGCCGATCTTGAGGACCTGGTCGTTCAGGTAGTCGTTCACCTTGCGGGACTTGTCCGCGTGGTAAGGCTGCTCGAGGAGACCATCCACGCCGTTGGCGGCGGCCTGGCCGACGAGATCCTTGGCGAGGGCGATGAAGGCCTCGTTCTTGGCGACGAAGTCGGTCTCGCAGTTGAGCTCGAGGAGGGTCGCGGTGCGGCCGTCGGCGGAGACGTTGACGGCGAGGATGCCCTCGCTCGCCTTGCGGTCGGCCTTCTTGTTGCGGGTCGCGACGCCCTTGATGCGGAGGATTTCGACGGCCTTCTCCATGTCGCCGTTGGCCTCGGTCAGGGCCTTCTTGCAATCCATGAGACCCGCGCCGGTACGCTGGCGCAGATCGTTGACCGTCTGGGCGGTGATAGCGGACATGGTCGGATTACTTGGACTTGCGGGGAGCGGGGCGCTTGGCCGGAGCGGCGCCTTCGACGGCTTCCGAACCTTCGTTCGCCTTCAGGAGCTCTTCCGAGATCTGCACTTCGGGCTGGACGGATTCGCCGGCGTCCTGACGGGAGACCGGGGTGACGGTCTTGCGGTCCTGGGCGACGACCTTGCGACGGGAGATACCGTTCTGGACGGCCTGGGTGAGGACTTCGACGACCAGGCGGATGGACTTGGCGGCGTCGTCATTGCCCGGGACGGGGAACTTGAGGAGAGTCGGGTCGGAGTTCGAGTCGCAGAGGCCGATCACGGGGATGCCGAGACGGACGGCTTCGTTGACGGCGATCTCTTCGAGCTTGGTGTCGACGACGATCATCGCGGCCGGGAGGTCGCGGTACTCGAGGAGGCCTTCGAAGTTGCGGGCCATGCGCGACATCTCGCGCTTCACGGCGGCGGCTTCCTTCTTGTGCATCTTGGCGAGGGAACCGTCCTGCTCCATGCGGAGATAGGTGCGGTACTTGTCGAGCGAGCGCTTGATGGTCGCGAAGTTGGTCAGCGTGCCGCCGAGCCAGCGGTTCACGGCGAAAGGCATGCCGGTCGACTTGGCGGCCTGGCGGACGACTTCCTGCGCCTGGGGCTTGGTCGCGACGAAGAGCACTTCCTTGCCCTTGGCGGCGGTGTCTTCGATGAAGGCGGCGGCGGCGGCGAGGCACGCGTGCGTCTTCTCGAGGTCGATGATCGACACGCCGTTGCGGTGGTCGAAGATGTACGGACGGCTGCGGGGATTCCAGCGACGGGTCTGGTGTCCGAAGTGGACGCCGGCATCGAGGAGGTCTTTGACTGTGATGTTCATGGTATTTTTGGGCTCCGTATCCCTTTTCCTGCCGAAGGAGGGGACATTGGATCAGGTATGACTGACTGGGTTTTTGGTTTTATGTCCGAGGCGATCGGCGGTCGCTTCAAACGGTGGAAAGTGGGTTCAAACACCCCTGCCCGCCCGGGGCAAGCGGGAAAATCAACCTAAAGAGGCTCCTTTGGAACTGACAGGACCCGTGCCCGTTCGCAGGGTCGGCGCAACGCGATGTCTTGGGCCTACCGGATACTCTTCCCGCTGCTGCTGATCCCGGCCCTCCCTTACTATTTCTGGCGGATGCTCCGTCGCGGGGGCTATGGTAGGGGTTTCAGCCAAAGACTAGGCTTCTTCCCCTCCCCCGGCCCGAAGACCCCTGGAAAACGCCGTTTCTGGCTCCAAGCGGTCTCCGTCGGGGAAATCGAGGCCATCGGCCCCCTACTCCGCCAGCTGCAGGCCACGGGCGAGGCGGAGATCATCCTGACCACCACCACGAGCACGGGCTTCCGGCTGGCGCAGGAAAGATACGGCGACGTGGCAAAAGCCATCGGCGTCTTCCCGGCCGACCTCTGGCCCTGCAGCGCCCTCGCCTGGCGCCGGATCTGTCCGGACGTCGTCGTCCTGGTCGAAGGCGAGCTCTGGCCGGAACACCTCACCCAGGCCCGCGACCGCGGCGTGCCGGCCTACCTCATCAACGGACGCATCTCCGACAAGTCCTTCGCGCGTCATCGACGCTTCCGGAAGCTTTCCCGCTACGTGCTCGGCCACTTCCGGCAGATCGCCGCAGGCAGCGAAGAAGATGCGCGCCGCTTCCGCGAACTGGGTTTCGCGACCACGCTGACGGGCAACATCAAGTTCGACGTCGCGAGCGATGCGCCGATGTCGGCCGACGAACGCGCGCGACTCCGCACGGAACTCGGCTTCGGCGCCGACCCGCGCACGGTGGTGCTCCTGGGCTCCTCTACCTGGAAAGGCGAAGAAGCCCTGCTGCT
>JAURFU010000077.1 GCA_030834165.1 Verrucomicrobiota bacterium | reverse complement strand
CCCAACAGCCCCGAACACAAGAACGGGCTCCGTTTCGCGGAGCCCGGTCAGGTCGACACCTTCGTCACCGAGGTGTCATTGATGTAAGCCTCGCGGCTTACTTGCTGCTGTTGCTGTTGAGGGGCAGCTTGCCCTTGGACTTCGTCGGAGCCTTCTTGGCGGCCGGGGCGGCCGGGGCCGGAACAGGCTCGACGACCGGAGGGACCACGGGGGTCAGGCCCGCGGCCGGGACGAGGTTGGCGTCGCCGGCGCCATCGGTGACCGGGGACGGACCCTTTTCAGGACCCATGCAACCAACGAGGACGGCGGAAAGGAGGGAGAGAACGAACAGATTGCGTACCATGGCAGTGAGGTTAGGTTGCGACGACTCTACCTCGCATGGCCCAACGCACAAGCGCAGATTCTGGCCCCCTGACCCTGTTCGTCTGCACGGGCAATTTCTATCGCAGCCGCCATGCCGAGGCCCTGTTCAACTGGCATGCGACCCGGGCCGGCCACCCCGCCCGGGCCTTTTCGCGCGGGTTGCTGACCTCCCTGGTGGCCGATGAGCCGACCCTGCTGTCCCGGGACACCGAGCGTCGTCTGCGGGAGCTGGGGATCCCGCTGGAACTGACCGGCGCGGCGCCCACCCAACTGCGCAAGGAGGACCTGGAGCGGGCCCACCGCACCATCGCCCTGAAGAAGGACGAGCACCACGCCATGATGCTGCAGGCCCACCCCGAATGGGCGGACCGCATCGAATACTGGTCCGTGCACGACATCGACTGCGCGCACCCGGACCAAGCGCTGCCTCAGATCGAGGCGCAGGTCCTCGAGCTGATGCGTACGCTGCGGAGCTGATCCGCGCAGGCCTTAGGCGGCCGAACCGGCGCCGGCCCGGCGCAACGTCTCGAGGTGCGAGGCGGCCTGATTGAGCAGGCCGCGCAGTTCGACCATCGTCTCCTGGGCGACCTCGGCCTTGGTGGCCGCGGCTTCCTTGAGGGCTTCGGCGCGCAGGGCCAGCTCCTTGGCGAGCTCGTGGGCGGCGGCGATGGTCTTGGCCTTGAGCTCGCGGGTACGGAGGTCGAGGCGGGCGGCGAGGGAGTCGATGTCGCGACCGAGGGTGCGGCTCTGCTCCTTGAGCTCGGCGGCCATGATGCGGGAGTCGGGCACGCGACGGAGATCCTGAGTCAGGCCGACCTTGGCAAGCGTCCAGATAATCCACTTCGTCGGGTCGAACTGCCAGGGCTTCACGCCGTTACGGTAGTCGTGCTGGAACTCGTGGTGATAGTTGTGATAGCCCTCGCCGAAGGTCAGGAGCGCGACGACGGCGCTGTCGCGGGCGCTATGGTCGGTCGAGTAAGGACGACGCCCGATCATGTGGCAGAGCGAGTTGATGCAGAAGGTGCCCTGCTGGACGACGACCGTGCGGAGCAGGCCGGCGATGAGGAAGGCGGCCAGGGCGGTCATGCCGGGATTGGCGTAGCCCATGAAGGAGGCGTAGCCGTAGCCGAGGGCGGCCGGCATCACGAAGCCCACGAAGGCGCCGATCCACTGGACGTAGCGGTGCTGCCACATGACGAGGGGGTCGGCTTCGAGGTCCTTGACGTTGGTGACGGGCGGCTTCGGCTTGAGGCGGAAGAGGAGCCAGCCGATGTGGGCGTAGAAGAAGCCCTTGGAGATATCGTAGGGATCTTCGTCTTCATCCACATGCTTGTGGTGGATGCGGTGGTCGGCGGACCAATCCAAGGCCGAGTTCTCGAAGGAAGCGGCGCCGAACAGGAGCACGAAGAGCTTCACGGGCCACTTGGCCTTGAAGGAGATGTGGGAGAACAGGCGGTGGTAGCCCAGGGTGATGCCGAAACCGGTGGCGTAGTAGTAGAAGACGAACATCGCCCAGACGAAGCCCCAGCCATGGACCTTGTTGGCGGCGTCGTCAGCCAGGTGGTACTGGGTCCAGAGGAACCAAGGCACCACGGTCAGAGAGAGGAGGGCCGTCCCGATCAGGAAGGTGGAGGTCACCCACTCGATGCGGTAGATAGGGAAGTTTTTGAACTTCATGGAAGGAGTTTAACATGGGAAGCCAGCCCCGCTGAGGCGAGAGCAATCGACCCCCGAAAAGTGGCTAAAAAGGCCTCCTAAATTCGCTTTTCGGCGAACCTTATTTTCGGGTTGGGAACGGAACCTGCGGCTCAGTCGCGCCGGCGGCGACCGATCGAATTCTTCACCGGGATGACCCGCACGGGCTCGCGCGTCTTGATCCACAGGTCGCTCTCGCGGTAGTACTTGCCGGGAATGCCCTGCACCGCGTCACCGAACGACTCCACGGGCATGCGCTGACCCTTGGGCGAGTCGTTGAAAGCCTTGGCGACATCGACGATCTTATCGGCGACTTCCCTGGGGTCATCGTCTTCGAGCAGCTGGACGACCCAGCCGGTCAGATCCTTGGGCAAGCCTTCTTCAGGCTCGCTGACCAGCACGAGCATCTGCTTCTTGGCCGGCTTCTCGCGCTCGACGGCCTCCTCGGCCATGGCGTCGCGGATCTGGTTGAGGATCTCGGCCGCCATGCGTACGTCGACGCCGCTTTCCTTGAGGATTTTCTGCACGATCTCGATGTCTACCTTGGCCATAGGCCACCAAGAGACTCCAAGCGTCCCGACGAGGGAAGCCGGAGTTATTCCCAGCACGCCCATAGGCGCAAATCAAAGGGAAACCGGAGACCGGGTGATTGGCCGGGGGAATATTATCGGGTATAAGGCACCCCCATGACCCCATGCCGTCTCTGGCTTCCCTTTGAGTTTAAAGCCCCCGCCACCTGCCACCCAAAACTTGCCGCCACCTTTGCACAGGCCGCAGGCCGATTTGCACTTAGGACAGCACGTGGTGCTGTCCCTACCCCCACCCCTGCCCCTCTGGTCTCTGTTGCTACCGACCCTCCTTTCCCTCTTAACCCCGTCGTGCCGGAACACACCAAAGTCATGGGCAAGGAGTGGGCGGAGGCCCGCCGCGAGGCCAACGTGGCCCGGCTGCGGGCGACCTTGGCCACGGCGCTGGCCGGCCGGACCGGCATCACCTTCGAACTCGGGTGCGGACATGGCCACTGGCTGGCGGCCTACGCGGCGGCGCACCCGGCTGAATTCTGCGTGGGCATCGACCTCATCACGCATCGGGTCGAACGCTCCGTGCGCAAACAGACGCTGGGCAAGCTCGACAACGTCATCTTCCTGAAAGCCGAAGCCACGGAATTCCTCGAAGCGCTGCCGCCGGAGGTCAGCCTCGCCAAGATCTTCATCCTCTACCCGGATCCGTGGCCGAAGAAGAAGCACCACAAGAACCGCTTCATCAGCGCCGCGAACCTCTCGCTGCTCGCCTCACGCGCCACCGCCGGCACGCGGCTGCACTTCCGCACGGACAACGCGGATTACTTCGCCTGGACCGGCGAGCATCTCGCCGCTCACCCGTGCTGGCAGGTCGAGCCGGAGATCGGCTGGCCGTTCGAACAGAAGACCTTCTTCGAGGAGCGGATGAAAGATCGGCGGGACGTGTTCGCCCGGCGGGCGGAGTAAAAGTTGCTCAATTGTGACGAGGTAAGTGCCTCATAAATAGCAAGTAAAAGGACGTAATCCTTTCCCTTGCGTCATGGGGCGTCAGACCTACTCATAAAAGCCGTGAAGCCTTTCCGCCACACCCGCATCACTTTCACCATCGGGCCCGCGACCGAGTCGGAAGCACAGCTCGAAGCCATCATCAAGGCCGGGGCGAACGTCGTGCGCCTCAACATGGCCCACGCCGACCACGACTGGGTGCGCGTCATCGTCGCCCGCGTCCGCGAAGTCAGCCGGCGCCTGAAGCGCGAGCTCGCGGTGATGATGGACATCAAAGGGCCCGAGATCCGCACCGGCGCCCGCAAGGAACCCACCCAGCTCTCCGTCGGCCAGATCGTCGACGTCACCGGCTCGGATGCCGCCCAAGCCGAAGGCGAGTTCCTCGTCATCCCGACCAATTACCCGAAGATGATCACCGCCGTCCCCGTGGGCGGCGTGGTGCTCGTCGACAACGGCCTCATCCAGCTGCGCGTCCTCGAGCAGAAGAAGGACCGCCTGCGCTGCAAGGTCGAGCAGCCCGGCCCGCTCGGCAGCCGCCGCCACATCAATCTGCCCGGCGTGAAGGTCGACCTCCCCGCCCTCACCGACAAGGACCGCGCCGACGTCGCCGTGGGCTGCGAGGTCGGCGTGGACTTCTACGCCCTCTCGTTCGTCCGCGAAGCCGCGGACGTCCATGCCCTGCGCACCCTGCTCGCGCAGCATGAGTCCCAAGCGCACATCATCTCCAAGATCGAAGACCAGTCCGCGATCGCCCACCTCGGCTCGATCCTCGAGGCCACCGACGCCCTGATGGTCGCCCGCGGCGACCTCGGCATCGAGATCCCCTACGAGACGCTGCCGCTCGTCCAGCGCCAGGCCGTCGCCATGGCCATCGCCCGCCGCAAGCCGGTCATCGTCGCGACGCATATGCTCGAGTCGATGATCCACGCCCCCGTGCCGACCCGCGCCGAAGTCACCGACGTCTCGAACGCGGTGCTCGAGATGGCCGACTCGGTCATGCTCTCGGGCGAGACCACGACCGGCAAGCACCCGATCCGCTGCGTCGACGTGATGACCCGCATCGCGACCACGACGGAGCGCGACCTGCCCCGCCGGCTTTCGGACGAACAGCTCAACGAGACCCCGAAGATCAAGCTGCTGCGGGCCGCCGCGGGCCTCGCGCAGGACCTCGGCAACACGGGCATCATCGCGTTCACCCGCAACGGCGACGTGCCCCGCACCCTTTCCTCCCTCCGCGCCGTCGGCTGCCCGATCTACGCGTTCATGGAGGAGATCCATGTCCACCGGAAGATGAGCCTGCTCTGGGGCGTCGAGTCCTTCCAGATGAAGTTCGAGCCCAAGGCCGAGGACAACATCACGCTCGCGTTGCAGCGCCTGCGCGACGAAGGCCACGCCCAGGCGGGACAGGTGTTCGTGATCGTGACCAACGTGATCCTCGGCCCGACCGTGATCGACTCCATCCAGCTCCGCGCGGTGCCGGCGGCCTGAAGGCAGGGACAGCACCACGCACTGTCCCTACGTGTGGGACGAAACAGGACTCAAAGGGAAACCGGAGACCGGATGATTGGCTGGGGTGCATTCTCAGGTCCCAGGTCTCAGCCATCGGGCACCAGGTTCAGGCGTTCGGGCTCAGGTACTGGTCCCGGCACCTGCCCCCGGACCTGATGCCCGCACCCGAACCTGAAGCCGAGACCCGAGACCTGAAAATGAATCTGCCGCCGCATCCTTCCCGGTTTCCGGTCTCCCCTTGAGTTAGCTGCTTTCCCATCCGCCATCCGGCACAACCTGACTGCTGACCCTACCTGGAGAAATACCGCCTGGCCAGGGCCTGCGTGCCCGCATCGCCTTCGCCGGCGGCCACGACGTCGGC
>JAURFU010000076.1 GCA_030834165.1 Verrucomicrobiota bacterium | reverse complement strand
GCGGGCGGCGGCGACATCACGCTGTCGAACCCCGGCAACCTCTTCGGCGGCGCGGTGACCCTGACGGGCGGCGACGTGACGCTCGTGACGGCGGGACCGCTGACGACCGGCACGGTGACGACGACGGGCGACCTGACGCTGACGACCAACGGTCCGCTCAGCCTGGGCCCGACGAACGTGGGCGGCGACCTCGGCGTGACGACGAACGGCGGGGCGATCACGCAGACGGGTCCGCTGGACGTGACGGGCACGACGGGCCTGAACGCGGGCGGCGGCGACATCACGCTGTCGAACCCCGGCAACCTCTTCGGCGGCGCGGTGACCCTGACGGGCGGCGACGTCATTATCGCGACTTCGGCCGAGGTTACCTTGGGAGATGTCACGGCGACCGGTGGCCTTAAGTTCAAATCCAACTACCCGATCAAGAAGACTCCTGGAGCGGCCTTCACCGTCACCGGTCCGGTCCAGCTGGGTAACGGCGACGGCATCAATAATCCCGGTCTTACCTTCAATTACCCCGACACCGGCACGTCCATCGGCGATGTCATCACCCGGTCAGCCGGTGTCGTGACGGTGCCCAGCGTCGATATGCTTGCGGAAGCGTCGAGCCAGATGGCGCAGAACGGAACGATCCTGAGCGAAGCGATCGAAAAGGGGCTCCGGATCTGGAATCCCTCAACGGACCTCGTCGCTGCGGGCGATGACCAGATTCTCCTGGTTTCCGTCCGTCCGATCGTTCCGGCAAGTCCGGACATCCTGCCCGCCGGCGATACGTTCGCCTTGAACAAATCAGCCCTCTCCCTGGCCAAGGAGTTCGACATCTCCTTCGATATCCTCACCCAGATGGATTTCTCCGTCGTCAGCCTCGAGCATGGCGAGGTCGCAGGCTTGGTCTTCTCGTTCGATCCGGCCAACGGACGGCTTACGCTCAAGGGAACCTCCACCGCCGAAGCGGTGGAAAAGGCCCTGCGCAGCATCCGCTTCAAGTTCCTCAAGCCCGAACGCCCGGAAGAGATCAAGGTGCGCCTCAATCTCAAGGCCAACGGAGGGATCGACACATCGCGCGTCGTGACACTGAGAGACAAGCAGGGCAAGTGACCTTGCCCTGCTTGCCGGCTCTGGCTTGCCTAGCTCACGGTCGGGGCCTCGAGGTCCCAAGGCCCGCGAAGCGTCAACCGATGAAGCTGCAGATATACTGGCAGATGCCCGAGCTCACGGTGATCGTGAAGCCGGACTTCGGGGCCACGTAGAAGTGGGTGCCCGCGCCGTAGGTCTTCTCTTCCTTGGAACCGTCCTGGACCACGACGCACGAGCCGTCGGTGATCTCCATGATCTCGGCCTTGTCGGTGCCGAAGTGGTACGTGCCGGCGTAGATCAGGCCGACGGTCTTCTTGGCGCCGTCGGCGGTGAGGATCGTGTGGGAGACGACCTTGCCATCGAAGTAGACGTTGGCTTTGGCGACGGCGGTGACGTTCTTGAATTCCATGGGACGGACTTGGTAAGGGGAGGGGAGGGGAGGGTAAAGGAAAAGTAACAGGTAACAGTGGTTGGCGGTTAACGGTTGGCGGATGGGGGGGCTGCGTTGAGGACTGAGTGGATGAGAGGTAGCCGATACCTTTGCGTTCCCAGCCGCCAACCGCTAACCGCCTATACCTGATACAGGTAGGGACGGGACCGCGTCACGACATAGCCACCCACGCCCTCAAGCACAGCTTGGGGCCAGGGGGGGACGAAGCTCCGCGTCGTCCGTTGGTCATCCGCAATCGGCGGGCCCGGAGGGCCCGCCCTACCCAGGCATGGATATTTACTTCGTCTTGATGACTTGGTAATACGCCACGGGGCCGAGCAGCTCGCGGCCGTCGACGGACCGCGCGCCCTTGAGGTTGATCTCGTGGACGAAACCCTCGCGGATCTCCGGCAACGGCAGCGTCAGGGCTTGGCCGTCGGCGCTCAGCGACCACGCGGCGGACAGTTTCTCTTCGTCGACCTTGGGCGACCCGTAGGCGACGTGGTATTTGTAGCGGAAACGGCGGAGGGCCGGGACGAGCGTGGCCTTGTCGACCGGACGCGTGAAGCGGACCTCGAAGCCCGTCGCCTTCAGCCGGACGGTCTCGATGAGCGGAGGCAACGACTTCGGCGCCTCGATGCGGACGAGGCCGTTATGACCCGCCCAGGACAGGTGGGTCTTGCCGACCCAGAGGGCGCCGTCCGGGGCGAAGGCCAGGCGATGGTTGCCGTTGCGCAGCGCCTTCGTGTCCAGGAACGGGATCATCGCGCCCTGGTGGACGCCGCCGACGTCTTCGCCGACGAAGCGCACCAGGCGCGCGGCGTTCATCTCGCCGAAGACGACCTGGCCGGCGAGCGTTCCCCAGGCGGCGGGAAAGACGGCCGGCTGCGTCGGGGAGTTGGAGAGCTCGCCGTGGACGAAGATGCCCGCGGGCTGGCTGCGCATCGCCTCGAGTTCCGCGACGGGGAGGTCGAGCGGGTCGCCACGGTCCCAGCCGGGCCGCCAGACGAGGGAGGCCGGGTGGCCGTTGAACGAACCGCGCGTGACCACGTGGAGCGGGCTGCTCCCGCGCCAGTCGCCTTGGTTGTCGTTCACCAGCAGACGGCCCTGCGCGTCGAAACCGAGCCCGTCCGGGGAGCGGAAGCCCGTGGCGAAGAGCTCCGCGGGACCTCGGCCGCCGTCGGGCAGGCGCATCACGCAGCCACGGTAAGGGACGCGGGAGTACATCCGGCCGGCGAGCTTCGACGCGAAGCCCTTGCCGGAGACCATCTGCTCGCGGCTGGCCCGGCCGATCGGCGACCAGGCGCCGCGGATCTCGGGGAAGATGCCGTCGCCCGACGAGGCGAGGTTGAGGGCGACGTAGAGCGCGCCGTCGGGACCGCGCGCGGGGCCGAAGGCGAACTCATGATAGTTGCCCGTCATCCCGAAGCCGTCCCAGACCGTGCGGTAGCGGTCGGCCCGGCCGTCGCCGTCGACGTCCTCGAGGCGGGTGAGTTCCGGGCGCTGCATGACGAGCAGCGCGCCGTCGCCGTCCGGCAGGAGGCCGAGCGGTTCGTGCAGGCCTTCGGCGAACTGCTTCCAGTCGCCGGCGGGCGAACGCAGGAAGACCTCGCCGCGATGGAAGGCGACCGCCAGGCGGCCATCGGGCAGGAAGGCCATTCCGCCGACCTGGTCGTCGACGCCCGCGGGGCTTGCGACCGCGGCCAGCGGGAAGGCGTCGGTCCAGGCGTCGGCGGCCGGCGCGGCCGGCGTGGCGGCGAAGAGCGTCAGGGCGAAGAGGATCATGGCAGCCGCACGGTGAGGGTGAAAGCCTTGGCCTCCGCCGGCGTCAGGCGCAGGACGTCGCCGACGCGGAGCCCCGCGGAGGCGGTGGTGGCGGGGTCGAGGCGAAGCTCGACCGGGCCGGTGGTCTCGACGGCGAAGCGGCGGACGAGCCGGTTTCCGTCGGCCGTGACCGTCTCGCGGAACGTCGCGCCGTCGCGGACATATTCGAAGGTCGGCAGACCGGCGGCGTCCACGGCGTAGCCCAGGAACTTCACCGGTGGCGGGGATGCCTCGGGGCCGGTCCGCCAGATCACCTTGCCGGCGAGGACCACGCGGGCCTTGCCGTTGCCCTTGTAATAAGCCCAGTCGTCGAGGAAGCCGCCGCGCCAGACCGAGCGCACGCGGCATTCGCCTGCGTCGAAGGCATACGCAAGGTCTCCGGGGAGGGCGACGGCGATGGCCGCCGGGCCGGCGTCGGGCAGGAAGATGCGCCGCACTTCGGGCCGGCGGGCCGGGCGCAGGAACGGGTCGGCCGGGTTGGGCTTCTGTTCCTTCAGCCCCTTCGAGGCCTGCGCCATGTGGTCGCGGATCGCGAGGAGGGCGGCGTCGCCGAGGTGGGCCATGGACGGCATCTCGATGACGCCGGTCCGCTTGCGCTGGGGCTGCTTCGCCCAGGCGAGGAAGTCCTTCGGCCGGCGCGCGTAGAGCTTCGTGATCTCGATCAGCGAAGGCCCGACGATCATCTGGTCGGGCAGGTGGCAGGCCTTGCAGTTCTGTTCGTAGAGCAGCTTGCCGTCCTCGGCCGCGGAGGCCAGTCCGGCGACGAGCAGGAGGAGGGGGGTGACGAGACGACGGGGCATCGGGGCGGCTTGCCATTGAAGTAATTCAAACCCGCGGGACTGCCAACCGAAAGGTGGGATCTTCTCCTCAGACAAAAGGACCGCACTTCGTGCGGTCCTTTCAAACATCACCTGACCCTAGCCCTGCTCAGATCAGCTTCAGCTTCGGGACGGCTTCGCCGGCCTGGCGCTTGCGGATGGATTCCAGGTACTCGTCCTTGAACTTCGGGACGGCGGACTGGACGGGCCAGGCGACGGCTTCGCCGTGGGCGCAGATCGTGCGGCCGGCCACCTGGTTCGCGATGTCGAGCAGCAGCGGGACGTCGGTCTCGAGGCCGCCGCCGGTCGTGATGCGCTTCGAGACGCGGGAGAGCCAGAGGGAGCCTTCGCGGCAGGGCGTGCACTGGCCGCAGGTCTCGTGGGCGTAGAAGGCGTTGAGGTTGGAGAGCGCCTGGATCATCTCGACGGAGTCGTCGATGACGATGGTCCCGCCGGTGCCGAGGCCCGTGCCGCACGCGGCGATGCTGTTGGCGTCGAGGGGGATGTCCTCGAGCGCCCAGTCGAACTCGGTGCCGTTGGCGAGCTTGCCCTTGAAGCGTTCGCCGACCTTGAGGATCTTGGTGGAGGAACCTCCGGGGATGATCGCCTTGATCTTCCGTCCGTCGAGCGGGCCGCCGCAGAGGTCGTAGAGCAGTTCACCGAAGGTGGCCTTGCCGGCTTCGATCTCGTAGAGACCCGGGCGCTTCACCAGGCCGCTGACGCCCCAGATGTGCGTGCCGCTGTCGCCGGGGATGCCGATCTTGGCGAACTCCGCGCCGCCGAAGGCGAGCACGTGCTTCACCTGCGCCATCGTCTCCGCGTTGTTGACGATGGTCGGGCAGTTGTAGAGGCCGAGGACGGCCGGGAAATAAGGGGGCTTGATGCGCGGGTAGCCGCGCTTGCCTTCGAGGGACTCGATGAGGCCGGTCTCTTCGCCGCAGACGTAGCAGCCTCCGCCGCGGTGCACGACGACCTCGCAGGAGTAGCCCGAGCCCAGGATGTTCGCACCGAGGAAACCCTTGGCCTTCGCCTCGGCGATCGCGCGCTCGAGGATCTTGGCGCCGTGGATGAACTCGCCGCGGATGTAGATGAAGGCCTGCTTGGCCTGGATGGCCCATGCGGTGATCGCGATGCCTTCCAGCATCTGGTGCGGGTCCTTGTAGATGATCTGGCGGTCCTTGTAGGTGCCGGGCTCGGACTCGTCGGCGTTGACGACCAGGTAGGCGGGCTTGCCCGACTTGCGGTCGAGGAACTTCCACTTCATGCCGGTCGGGAAGCCGGCGCCGCCGCGGCCGCGCAGGCCGGAGACTTCGACTTCCTTGCAGACTTCCTCGGGCTTGAGGGCGACGGCTTTCCTGAGGGCTTCGTAACCGCCGTGGCGCAGGTAGCAGTCGATGTCGACCGTGTATCCCGGCT
>JAURFU010000075.1 GCA_030834165.1 Verrucomicrobiota bacterium | reverse complement strand
GGGTCACCTTGATGTCGGCGCCGAAGGCCGGGACGAAGGCGAGCAGGGCGAGGAGAGTGGGGCGCATGGGGTGAGCATGAAGGGCAGCCGTAGGCATGGAAACATCGTTTTATGGGCAAACTTCGGGCGTCCCCGGGGTTTCATCAGTAACCTCATGCGCGCCCTTGTCTCCATCCTCCTGACCTTGGTCTGCCTGGTTTCCTCCGCGGCCCCCAAGCCGAACATCGTCTTCATCCTCGCCGACGACCTCGGCTTCGCGGAACTCGGTTGCAACGGTTCCGACCGATACAAGACCCCGCACATCGACGCCTTGGCGAACAGCGGCGTGCGCTTCACGCGCTTCTACACCGCGCCGCTCTGCGGGCCCTCCCGGGCATTGATCCTGACCGGCCGATACGCCTTCCGCACGGGTGCGGTCACGCAGGATGCGTGCAAGACGATCATCCGTAAGGGAGACAAGGCAGAGGTCATGATCCCGACCGTCCTGAAGCAGGCCGGCTACGCCACGGCCATGATCGGGAAATGGGGACAGCTCTCGCCGTCCGGCGATCCGTCGGACTGGGGCTTCGACCACGAATTCTATTTCAAAGGCAGCGGCATGTATTGGAACAGCAAGGTCGCCAAGCCGATGTCCGAAGGCGGCGAAGTCCGCGGCGATCCGGATACCTACGTGCTCGACGGCAAGACCATCAAGGTGAAGGACGACGAGTATATCCCCGACCTGTTGCACAAGGATGCGACTGCCTGGCTTGAGGCCCATAAGGCCGGGCCGTTCTTCCTGTATTACTCGCTGTCCCATGTGCACGGTGAGATCCTGCCGACGCCTGACAGCCTCCCGGCGCCGAAGGGCGAGTCGAACTCCCAACGAGAAAAGCGTCTGCTCTCGGATAATATCGCCTACATGGACAAGCTGGTCGGCAAGCTGATGGCCGAGCTCGAGCGACTCAAGTTGCGCGAGAACACCTTGGTCGTCTTCATGGGCGACAATGGCAGCACCAAGTCGGCCGCGGTGGACGCGACCATCGGCGGACGTCGTATCGAAGGCGAAAAGGGTTCGATGAAGGAAGGCGGCGGCCTGGTCCCCTTCTTGGCCGCCTGGCCGGGCGTGACCCCGGCCGGAAAGGTGAATGCCAACGTCGCCGACGCCAGCGACCTTCTGCCGACCTTCGCCGAGATCGCCGGGGCGCCGCTGCCGTCCGGCCGCGTGATCGACGGGCGCAGCCTCGTCTCGCAGTTCAAGGGGGATGCGCAGTCGCCGCGTACCTGGGCCTTCTGCCAGCTCAGCAACAACTACTATGTCCGCGAGGCGGGCTGGAAGCTCGATCAGTCAGGTGCCCTTTACGACATGAAGGACGCGCCGTTCCGGGAAGTCGCCGTCGCGGCGGACACCAAGGACGAGGCCGCCGTGGCCGCCCGTGCCCGGCTTGCGGCCGCTTTGACGGGCCTGAACCCAGGGGCCGGCTTTAAGGACGAAGTCGGCGATGGCTCCGGCCGGAGCGGTAATAAGGAAGATAAAAAGAAGAAGACAAAGAAGGCCAAAGAGGCTAAGTAAGCGGCATGCCCCTGCGTCTGCTCTGCGCCCTGTTCCTGCTGGCGGCTCCGGCCTTCGCCGCCGAGGAGATCCTGTCGGACAAGTCCGCGCTGACGAAGATCATGGGCCTGTACCGGAAGGTCCTGGCAGGCGCCCAGCAGGCTCCGCCGGCCCCGGGTTCCGTCATCTGCGTCGGCAGTTCGCACATGCAGCTCTGGAAGGGCGTGAACGAGGACCTCGCTCCGCTGACGGTCCGTAACTTCGGCATCGGCGGCAGTCGCATGACCCACGCCGCCGACCTCTTCGTCGACAGCCTCGTCATCCCGTTCAAGCCGCGGGCCGTCATCCTCTACGAAGGCAGCAACGACATCAACGCCGGCACCAAGCCCGAGGAGGTCCTCGTGAATTTCCAGAAGCTGCATCGTAAGCTCCACGCCGCGCTGCCGGAGGCTCGCCTTTACGTGCTCAGCGTCGTGCCCAGTCCGGGGAAGCGCTTTGAGAAGATCGCCGACCTGCGCAAGACCAACGCCTTGCTCGCCCAGGAATGCTCGTCGCAGCCTTGGATGAAGTTCATCGACATCACCGAGCCGCTGATCGGCGCGGACGGCAAGCCGCGAGCCGAGCTCTTCATCCCGGGGGACATCCACATGCTGCCGGCCGGCTACGTCGTGTGGAAGTCCGTCATCGCCCCCGTGGTCGTCCCGGCCGAGAAACCTTACGAAAATGCCAAATAGCCATCCGTCCGATTTCAAGCGTCGTCTCCGGCGGGAGATCGCCGGATACTTTATCGTCATCATGTGCGCCTTGCCGATCCGCTTCTGGGTCATGTCGAAGTTCGAAGGCGCGGATGAAGGCTTCGGATTCTTCTGGAACCACTATCTCAGCGGCATCTCCCTCGGCCTCATTGCCGCCGTCTTCGTCTCCAAGCTTCGTCTCCGTTACAAGCTCGCCCTGACCTTCCTCCTGGTGTCGATCTGAGGGGCTTGGGTAGGGTCGCCACTGCGTGGCGACCTAGCTAGGTCAGCACGCAGTGCTGACCCTACCTTGGGTTGGCCTTGTTAGAGTATTTGTCAGAGCGGACGCGACTAACCTTCGAAAGTCATGGCTTTCGGGCTTAAACCTAGCTGGCGGAGAGGGAGGGATTCGAACCCTCGGTACCTTGCGGTACACTGCATTTCCAATGCAGCGCGATCGACCACTCTGCCACCTCTCCTTTGTTACCAGCTAGAAGGTGCATCAAAGGGAGGGCGGGGGGTGGGTCAAGGGAGATTAAAGGGAGGACAAGAGGGCCAGAGGACCGGAGGTCTGGAGGGGTTGATCCGTTGATTGGAGGGCCAGTTGGCCAGAAAGGGGTGGTGGCAGGGGTGGGCGCAGGTAGGGACGGCTCTCCGAGCCGTCCGTATATGCATGCAGCGGCGGGCTCGGAGTGCCCGCCCTACCTTGAGGCAGAGGACAGCACGTGGTGCTGTCCCTACCTTACTTCGTGGCCTGCTTCGCCCAGGAGTCCTTGAGGCCGACGGTGCGGTTGAAGACGGGCTTGTTGGGCTGGGAGTCCTTGGCGTCGGCGCAGAAGTAGCCGGTGCGTTCGAACTGCACGCGCGTGCTCGGCGTGAGGGCGAGCAGGGCGGGTTCGACGAAGCCGCGGACGGTCTTGAGCGAGCCGGGGTTGAGGAGCGTGCGCCAGTCAGTTCCTTCGGGGATGTCGTTCAGGTCCTCGTGCGCGAAGAGGCGGTCGTAGAGGCGGACCTCGACGTCGCCGGCGTGCTGCTCGGAGACCCAATGGATGGTGCCCTTGACCTTACGGCCGTCCGGGGCGTCGCCGCCGCGGGTGGCGGGATCGTAGGTGCAGGTGACTTCGACGACGTTGCCGGCGGCGTCCTTCTTGCAGCCGGTGCAGGTCACGAAGTAGCCCCAGCGGAGGCGGACCTCCTGGCCGGGAGTGAGGCGGAAATACTTCTTCTCCGGGATCTCCATGAAGTCGGCGCGCTCGATGAGCAGCGTCTTGGAGAAGGGCACCTTGCGGGTGCCGGCGGAAGGGTCCTCGGGGTTGTTGACGGCGTCGAGCTCGTCGACCTGGCCTTCGGGGTAGTTCTCGATGACCAGGCGGACCGGGTCGAGCACCGCCATGAAGCGGGAGGAGGTCTTGTTGAGGTCGTCGCGCACGGCGTGCTCAAGGAGGGCGACGTCAGAGAGGGAATTATTCTTCGTGATGCCGATGGTCTCGCAGAACTTACGGACCGCGGCAGGCGTGTAGCCGCGGCGGCGCATGCCGGAGATGGTGGGCATGCGGGGATCGTCCCAGCCCGAGACGCGCTTCTCCTGCACGAGCTCGAGCAGGCGGCGCTTGGACATGACGGTGTAGGTCAGGTTGAGGCGGGCGAATTCGATCTGCTGCGGCTTGGCGGGGGTGTCGAGCGTGCGGAGGAGCCAGTCGTAGAAGGGGCGGTGCACCTCGAACTCCAGCGTGCAGATCGAGTGGGTGATGCCTTCGTAAGCGTCTTCGAGCGGGTGGGCGTAGTCGTACATCGGGTAGACGCACCACTTGTCGCCGGTGTTGTGGTGGTGGGCCTTGCGGATGCGGTAGATGACCGGGTCGCGCATGTGCATGTTCGGCGAGGCCATGTCGATCTTGGCGCGGAGCACGGCCTTGCCTTCGTCGAACTCGCCGCGGGTCATCTTTTCGAAGGCCGCGAGGTTCTCCTCGACGGACGCGTCGCGGGTCGGGCTCGGCTTGCCGGGGTGCTTCTCGTCGCCGTGGAATTCGCGGATCTGTTCCTGCGAAAGGAAGCAGACGTAGGCCTTGCCGAGCTTGATCAGCTTGATGGCGTCGGCGTGCATGCGCTCGAAGTAGTTCGAGGCCTGGTAGTAGTGCTCGTTCCACTCGAAGCCCAGCCAGCGGACGTCTTCCTTGATGGAGTCGACGTATTCGACCTCTTCCTTGGTCGGATTCGTGTCGTCCATGCGGAGGTGGCAGCGGCCCTTGAACTCGAGGGCGAGGCCGAAGTTCAGGCAGATGGACTTCGCGTGGCCGACGTGCAGGTAGCCGTTGGGCTCCGGGGGGAAACGGGTGGCGATGGTCGCGTGCTTACCCGCGGCCAGGTCGGCGTCGATGATCTGCTGGATGAAGTGGCGGTGGGCCGCCGGAGCAGGGGTTTCGGAAGACATGGACGTAAAATCAGGAGAGGTGCAAAAGTGCGAATCGGCGCGAGCGCCTGTGCAAAAGTGCAAAGGTGAGGGTCAGGCGGCGAAGGATTTCAGGCGGGCGAGGGTGGTGTCGCGGCCGAGGACGCGGAGGACGCCGAGGAGGTGGGCGCCGCCGCCCTGGCCGGAGATCGCGAAGCGGGCCGGCGCGAAGTAGTCGGTCGGCTTGCGCTCGTGAGCGGCGCCGACGGCGGCGAAGGCGGCCTCGAGGGCGGGCTCGCTCCACTCAGCGGCTTCGAGGGCGGGCAGGAGCTCCCGGACGCGGGCCACGGGATCGCCGCCCTTCTTGGTGAGGTTGGCCTTGGCGCCTTCGTCTTTCTTGAAGTCGGCCGTGAAGAAGAAGCCCATGAACTCCGGCAGGTGCTCGAGCGAGATCACCTTCTCCTGGACGATGCCCAGGACCTCGGCGAGGCGGGCGTCGGTGACGGAGGCGTCGATGACCTTGGTCTCGAGGAGGATCGGACGGGCGAGGGCGGCGAACTCGGCGGCGGGCAGGCCGCGGAGCGTCTGCGCGTTGACGTGCGACATCTTCCGCTCGTCGAAACGGGCGTTGGACTGGTGGACCGCGGAGATCTCGAACTGGCGGACGATCTCGTCGATCGGCAGCACTTCCTTGCCGTCGGCCGGCGTCCAGCCGAGCAGGCAGAGGTAGTTGCGGACGGCGGAGGGCAGGTAGCGGCGCTGCTGGTATTCCTCGATGAGGGCGCCCTTGTCGCGCTTGGACATCTTGCCGGGGCCGTCGGTCTTGAGGATGAGCGGGATGTGGGCGTACTTCGGCGGCTCGACGCCGAAGGCCTTGAAGAGTTCGAGGTGCTTCGAGGTGTTGGAGAGGTGGTCCTCGCCGCGGATCACGTGCGTGATCTTCATCGCGATGTCGTCGACTTCGATGACGAAGTGGAAGACCG
>JAURFU010000074.1 GCA_030834165.1 Verrucomicrobiota bacterium | reverse complement strand
GAGCCTCCGCCCTTCGCCCGACCCGAAGCCAACCTGCACCGTGACGCGGTCGCGGCCGTACGCCGCTGGGCCGCCAAGGTGCGCACCAAGAAATCCCAATGAACTGCGTCATCTTCGGAGCCGGCGGCTGGGGCACGGCCATGGCGATCCACCTCGCCCGCCAAGGCCAGACCGTCACGCTCGTGCCACGTCGCGCCGAACAAGCCCTCGCCCTCGCGACCACGCGCGAGAACACCGACTACCTGCCCGGCCAGCGCCTCGACGACTCGATCCAGATCGGACTGGAGCCGCTGCCGGCTTTGATGGACTCCGATTTGGTCTTCCTCGCCTGCCCTTCCAAAGGCCTGCCCGAACTGCTGGCCTCGATCGGCCCTGCGGTCCGCGGCTCCGGCGCCAAGATGGCGATCTCCCTCTGCAAGGGCCTCGACCTCGCCACGCTGCGCCGCCCTTCCGAGCTGATGGCCGCGGCCTTCGGCGCGATTCCGGTGGCCACGCTCAGCGGCCCGAGCAACGCCGATGAGGTCGCGCGCGGCCTGCCCACGGCCCTCGTCCTCGCTTCGTCCGCCGAAGACTCCCTGATGAAGGAAGTGCAGGCCGCCGTCAGCGGCCCGACCCTGCGCGCCTATACTTCGACCGACCTCATCGGCGTCGAACTCGGCGGCACGCTCAAGAACGTCTACGCGCTCGGCGCCGGCCTCTGCGACGGACTCGGCCTCGGCTCCAACGCGAAGGCCGCGATGCTCACGCGCTCCCTGCAGGAGATGGCCCGCCTCGGCGAGGCGCTCGGCGCCCGCCCGGAGACGTTCCTCGGACTCGGCGGCGTCGGGGACCTGATGGCCACCGCGCACGGATCGTGGAGCCGCAACCGTTCGCTCGGCGAACAGCTCGCCAAAGACCCGCAAGGCACCTTGGCCGCGCTCGCCGCCCGCAAGGAAGCCGTCGAAGGCCACCGCGCCGCCGAGGCCCTCTCGAAGCTCGCGACCCGCCGCGGACTCGAGGCGCCGATCCTCTCCTGCCTGCATGCGATCCTCTACAAAGGACTCGACCCGCGCGCGGGCGTGGTCGCGCTGATGACCCGCGACCTCCGCGCGGAGGCATGAGCGGGACCGAAGTCGAGACGCGTCCGTCCGCGATCGCCGGCCAAGGGCTCTTCGCCCGACGGGACTTCGCGGACGGCGAACGTCTCGCCCCCTACCGCGGCCCGCTCAGCCCGACCCCGCCGCCCCGCCCCGAGTCCGGCGAGGTCTTCGCGCTCGAGGTGGCCGAGGGACTCTGGCTCGACGGGTCCGGTGCCGACAATCCGGCACGCTGGGCGAACCACTCCTGCGAACCTAACGCGGAACTGGTCTGGCACGGCCCCGCCGAGGGCGCCTGGCTCACGAGCCTCCGCCCCCTGCGCGCCGGGGAGGAAATCACCTTCGATTACGGCTTTTCCTTGGCCGAAAGCCTCTTCCACCCCTGCGCCTGCCGCACCCCCTCATGCGTCGGCCGGATCATCGCCGAACCGCTCCGCCCCGCCCTCCGCCGGCACCTGCGTTTTTCACGTCCAAGGGATTGACCACCCGTCCGGCGAAGGTCAGTTTTCAAGGGTCATTCCGCCCATTTCTCCATGAAAAAAGTCGCCCTTACCGAGCTTGACCCCCGGCTCCAGAAACAGATCACGGCCGCGGACCAGCAACTGAGGACAAACCCCCAGTATGCCGTCGAAGTCCTGTCCGGCATCCTGGCCCGTAATCCGGGTTGCGTGGAAGTCCGTCGCAGCCTGCGCAAAGCCCAGAAAGCGATGCTCGGAACCAAGAAAGGCCTGTTCGACGGCCTCACCAGCGCCCTTTCCGCCGGCAAGATCGCCAAGGCGGTCGAGGCCGACCCGGTCGCCGCCATCGCCGCCGCGGAGGAAGCCCTGGCCAAGAAGCCGACCGACGCCAACGCCAACAAGACCATCGCCCTCGCCGGCCTGAAACTCGGCTTCCACGAGCTCGCCGCCTTCGCGTACGAGGAACTCGCCGCGAACGAGCCCGGACAGGTCCAGCACTTCGTCGATCTTGCGAACGCCTGGATCGCCGGCGGCGAATACGACGAGTCCCTCGCCGCGGCTGATCGTGGCCTGAAGCTCTTCCCCGGCAACGGCGACCTCCAGGAAGCCGTCCGCAAGGCCTCCGTCAGCAAGACGATGAAGAAGGGCAACTGGGAGGACAAAGGCGACTTCCAATCGAAGCTCAAGGACAAGGACGAGGCCCTCCGCCTCGACCAGGCCTCGCGCACCGTCACCGACGCCGCGACCGCGCTCGCGCAGGCCGGCGAACTCGCCCAGAAGATCCAGTCCGCCCCGGACAGCCTCGACCTCTACCGCGAGATCGTGCGCATGTTCCTGATCGCCGAAGACCTCGACAGCGCCATCGCCTGGCTCCAGCGTGGCCGCCTCACCAGCCAGGGCAAGGCCGACACCTCCCTCGAGCGCCAGGAGAGCGACCTCATCATCCGCCGCTACGACCGCATCTCCAAGCAGCTGCGCGAGGCGATCGCCGCCAATCCCTCCGACGCCGCCAGCAAGGACGCCCTCGCCAAGAACGAAGCCGAGCTCGCCGACTTCCGCCTCAAGACCTCCATCGCGCTCGTCGAGCGCTACCCGAACGACTTCTCCTACCGCCACGAGCTGGGCACGCTCCTGCTCGCCGCCAACCGCCTCGACGAGGCCGTCCAGCAGCTCCAGTACGCGCAGCGCAACCCGAAGTTCCGCCAGCCGGCGCTCCTCGCCATCGGCCGCGCCTTCTCCCAAGGCGGCAAGTTCGACCTCGCGGTCGAGCAGCTCACGACCGCCAAGAGCGAAGTCCAGCTGATGAACGACCTGAAGAAGGAGATCATCTACGCCCTCGGCGACACCTACGAGAAGATGGGCAAGGCCAAGGAGGCCGTCGACGAATACAAGATCATCTACATGGCCGACTCCGGCTACCGCGACGTCGCCAAGAAGATCAACGACTTCTACGAACGCCAGAAGGGCGCTTCGGCCTGACGCTTACCGCCGCCTTTCATCCCTTGCGGACGGCTCGACCCGCCCGCCTCCCCTTCCCTGCCCATGGCACTCACCTCCTTCAAGAGCAACCTCATCGCCGACGTCGGCATCAGCATGGGAGACGAAGGCAAGGGACGACTCATCCCTGAGATCGTCCGCGAACTGCAGACCCTCACCGGCCGTCGCGACGTCGTCGGCACCGTCCTCAAGGTCAACGGCGGCGCCAACTCCGGCCACACCGTCGCCGGCCTGAAGCTCAACCTGCTCCCGGGCGGCGTCGCCGAACACGACGTGGCCTGCCTCGCCCTCGGCGCCGGCGTCGTCGCCGACCCGCGCAAGGCCCTCTGGGAAGCCCTGCCCCTCGAGAAGATCGGCATCCCGGTGCTCAAGCGCCTGCTCATCGACGAACGCTGCATGATCAGCGACGTCTCGCACCGCATCCTCGACCTCGCCTGGGAAGACTACCGCGTGAACGTCCTCGGCCACGAGGCCCGCGGTTCCACCGGCCGCGGCATCACCCCGGCCTACGCCGACGAGGTCGGCCAGTTCCAGATCCATTACGCGGAGTTCCTCGGCGCGAAGTCCGACTACGCCGTGCGCCTCTCGGCCCGCCTCCACCGCACGGCCTCGATCGTGCGCGACGTCTGCCAGCTCTCGCCCGAGAAGTGGGCCGGGCTCTTCGCCAAGCTCACCGAGGCCGAACTGCGCGCCAACAAGGGCGCCATCGAGTCCGGCGTCTTCGCCGCCGCCGAATTCGACTTCACCCGCTTCGCCGGCCGGGAGCCGTTCACCTTCGACCACGCCGCCGTCCTCGACTGCTACTGGCAGGCCGGCGCCGCCCTCGCGCACGCGATCGGCGACGTCCGCGAACGCATCCTCGGCGACCTCGCCGCCGACCGCCGCATCATCGGCGAATTCGGCCAGGCCTACTGGCTCGACAAGCGCGCCGGCTTCGCCCCGAACGTCACGGCCTCCCACACCTACACGCCGGAGTTCTTCCAGTCCGCCGGCATCCCGGTCCAGGCGATCCACACGGTCGGCTGCTGCAAGGCTTACGACACCAAGGTCGGCACCCACGTCTTCCTGACGAAGATGCCGGAAGAGCACCCGCTGCAGCGCGCCCTCGCGAAGCTGGAGTTCGGCACGAGCACCGGCCGCCAGCGCATGGTCGGCTGGTCCGACCTCGTCGAGAAGGCCGACGCCCTCCGCTACGGCGGCTACGACGACATCGTCCTCAACAAGCTCGACGCCCTCTCGCCCCACGGCGAATGGAAGGGCGGCGACCTGCTCGTGTGCACGGGCTACCGCGACGCGGCCGGCAAGGTCGTCTCGGGCGTGCCCCGCAACGATGCGGTGCGTCGCACCCTGCAGCCCATCTACGCCACCCTGCCCGGCTGGACGGCCGACATCACCAAGGTCCGCTCCTACGCCCAGCTGCCCGCCGAAGCCCGCCGCTACGTAGCCTTCACGATGGCCGAGATCGTCCGCCTCGCCTCCCGCGGCGGCTCCCTGCCCTATCTCCCGAACCTCCGCTACATCGGCGTGGGCCCGGACCCCGATCAGATCATCTCCGACGTCCCCGCGACGGCCGAGCTGATCAAGCAGGCCTGACGCCCCTCCGCGCCGCGCCGATGGCCGAGCTGACCCATAACTTCGCCCTGCCGCTCTGGTCGCTCGTGGACCAGGCCAAGGTCGAGGCGGGCAAGTCCGACCTGCGCGGCCTCGCCAAGGAACTCGGCAAGTGGCTGGCCCATAATTTCGACGTCGACCACAAGGGCGTGGCGATCGAGGAGCCTTCGGGCACCGAACCCGGCGCGATGCCGATGTTCGTCGTGGCGGGCGTCCGTCAGGACCAGTGGCACGTGATGGTCGCGCTGGCCCAGAGCCGCGACTGCGCGCTCTTCGTGGTGCTCCCGACGGAGAGCGGCGCCTTCCGGCTCCAGCAGCTGAACGTGCCGAAGCCGGAGTGATCAGGCCGCGAAGGCCTTGACGGTCTCGAGGTGCAGTTCCGCGACCTGCTCCAGCGTGAGGCCACCCCACTTGTAGCCGCCGGCCAAGGCGAAGATATGCGGGATCTTGCGGGCGCGGGCCCACTCGACGACGCGTTTCTCGCGCTGGAGGATGATCTCCTTGGTGATGCCCTTCATGCCGCCGGCCTTCTCATAGGTGTCCATGCCGGCGTTGTAGATCAGGAAGTCCACCCGCTCCAGGGTGAGCAGCGCGTCCTCGACGTGGCCGAGATAGGCCTTCGGTTTCTCGACATCGACGTAGAAGTGCCGGTTCTTATCGGTCGGCTCCCAGGAGTCGAAGGAACTCACGGTGACGTCGGCGAGATAGACCTGCGGATGATCGCCGAGGATATCAAAAGTCCCGCCGCCGGCATGGGCGTCGAGATCGAGGATGCCGACGGTCTTGACCTTCTTGAGCGCTTCGAGCGCAGCCAACGCGAGACCATTGAACTGGCAGAAGCCGTTGCCGGAGTTACGACGCGCATGGTGCAGGCCGCTGGAGAGGCTGCCTGAGCGTCCGTTCTTCAAGGCTTCCTTCACGGCGTCGCGCATGCCGCCGGTCGAGGCGAGGATGCTGTCCAACAGCGGCCGGGACCACGGACCGACCTCCAGGAAGGCGCCTTTGTCCTCCAGGGTGTGGCGGACATACTCGGCCTCGTGGATGAGTTCCAGCTCCCGGCGCGTCGCCGGCTTCGGAGCCTCCAGCCGGACCTCCCCGGCCGCGCCCGACTCGATCAGGCCCGCGACCAGCTTGGACTTGCTGACGGTCTCCATCTTGCCGTCGACGGCGTAGGCAGGGCTGTAGAAGACGGTCAGAGGCGGTTGCGACATAAGAATGTTATGCCATCGGGCGGCTCCCGCGTCAAACGACCGGCCTGTCATAGGTTGCGGTTGGCTTCGGCCCCGCCCCGCCCCAAGGTATCGGCTCCCTTCGCCCATGCCTTTCGACCCCAAGATTCCACGAGAATTCGCCAATAAAATGGGGCGGCAGGCCATGCAGGTCATCGAGCTCGGCCTCTACGCCACGCCGACCGGCCGCCAGGTGGACATCGCCGCGGATATCGCTTCCGCCGTCGCGCGCACCACGCACCTGCCGCCGGACCACCGGCACACCTTCCCGCGGACCGGCAAATTCGCCACGCTCGTCGAGGTGACCGAAGAGACGTCGCTGTCGGCCGCGTTCCGTCATCACGAAGCCGGCCTGCGCACGATGGTGCTCAACTTCGCCTCGCCGACCGTGCCCGGCGGCGGCTTCCTCGCCGGCGAACGCGCCCAGGAAGAATACCACTGCCGCTCCTCCGCCCTCTTCGCCTGCCAGGTCGACGGTCCGATGTATGCCTTCCACGCGCATCAGGCCAACGCGCTGCGTTCCGACGCGATGATCTATTCGCCGGACGTCCCGGTCTTCCGCGGCGACGACCATCAGCTGCTCGAGGAACCTTGCAAGGTGGCGTTCCTTTCCGCCGCCGCCTGCGACGCCCGCGACGTCGCCCCGCTCGACCAGCCGAAGATCGCTGGCGCGATGGGCGCCCGCATCGTCAAGGTGCTCGCCGCCGCGCAGGCCAACGGCCACGACGCCCTCGTGCTCGGCGCCTGGGGCTGCGGTAACTTCGCCAACGACCCCGCCCTGATCGCCGACCTCTTCCGCCAGGCCCTGCAAGGCCCCTTCAAGGGCGCGTTCCGCCGCGTGACCTTCGCGATCATCGACGCCACGAGCGACCAGCGCTGCCTGAACCAGTTCCGCCTGGCCCTGTCCTTCCAGACACCTCCCGGCGCTAACTGAAGCGTCTTATTTGATACGCTCCAAGATCGACTCGCCGACCTTGGCGCCGAGGAAATCGTAGCCGGCGCCGGTGAAGTGGACGTCGAGCGGGGGCTGAAACTCCTTCAGTCGGGGCGTCATCGCGCCGAACAACTCATCAGTAGGGATGCCGTGCTTCGTCATGACCTCGGCCGCCAGGGCGTTCTTCTCGACGACCGACTGGGCGG
>JAURFU010000073.1 GCA_030834165.1 Verrucomicrobiota bacterium | reverse complement strand
CCGTCTCGGCTCGAAGATCGCCGGCGACGCCCATCTCGCCTGGCAGACGCTCGCCGATCGTCGTCCCGAAGAGGCGACCACCGCCGCCTTGTCCGCGATTGCCAGCGATGCCTCGGCTCCCGCTGCCCGCCGCATCCAGGCTCTCTGGGTCCTCGGTGAACATGGCCAGAAGATCGGTCCGCTCGCCGAGCGTCTGCTCGCCGACCCGAACCGCAACGTCCGCCGCGAGGCCGTGAACGCCGTACGCCACCTCGGTGCCTGGTCGCCGCATTTCGAAGCGCTGGCGAAGCTCTCCGCCGACCCTGATGCGGAAGTCCGCGCCGCCGCCATCAAGGCTCTCGGCGAGGCTTCCGTGAAGCACCCCGCCGCGCTCGGCGTCATGATGCGTTTCGCCGGACCTTCGCTCGAAGGCCCCGTTGCCCCGGATCGGCGCGGCAAGCCGATCAAGGTCGGCGCCGCCTATGAGCGCGACTTCGAGCGCTTCCTGGTCCGCATGTATCTCGAGCGTCAGCCCGAGGCCGTCGCGGCCTTCCTTGCCTCCCCGGAAGCCAAGGCTTTGCCGGCCGAAGGCCGTATGTTCGCCGCCCTCGCGCTCGAGCCGAAGGTCGGTGCTCCGCTCGTCGCCGATCTCGTCGGCCAGCTGGACCGCGCTCCGGGCCCCGATGAGCTCTTCGCCGTCGCCAAGACGCTCGACCAGCCCACCAGCGTCGCCGTGCTGCGCAAGCTCCTCGCCGACGCCGCCGTGCGTAACCGCGTCGTCGAGCTCCTCCTCGTCTTCCGCACCGACCTCGAGGCGACCAAGGTGGGCCCCGTCGTCGCCGAGGCCGCGCAGGCCTTGCTCAAGCAGGGCGTCGCCGAGCGTGCCCTCGCGGCCCAGCTCATCGGTGGCTTCCAGCTCCTCGAACTCGAGGAAGGCCTGCTGGCCCTCGTCGCCCGGGATGATTCTCGTCGCGAGGCTCTCCTTGGCCTGCAGCAGCTCCGCACGACCAAGCCCGAAGCGGTCGCCGCGCTCGTCGGTACGGCCCCGGCGGAGATCTCCCAGCTCGCGCTCCGCGCCTTGGTGGCCTCCCGCGCTCCGCAGGCTTCCGCGCTCGCGATGAAGCTTTATCCGACCCTTTCGGTGAACGATCGCAAGGTCGTGCTCGACGGCATCAGCGGCACGAAGGCCGGCGCGAAGGCCATCGCGGCTGGCCTGGCCGACAAGACCGTCGCGGTCGCCGACATCGAAACCCCGGTCGCGGAGAAGCTCGCCATCGCCCTCGGCGACAGCCCGGAGCTCGCGGCCGTCTCGGCTCAGCTGGGCGGCGTGTTCCGCAGCGTCCTCGCCCTCGACGGCAGCAACGACGCCGTCGCGAAGTCGGGTATCGTGCTCAAGGGCGCCTTCACGGTGGAGACCTGGGTGCGTCTCGACGGCAAGGTCGACAACAACGACAGCATCCTCGGCGTCGCCGGAGCCTTGGACCTCAATTTCGCGGGCGGAATCTTCCGCGCCTACATGGGCGGCAAGATCCATGACGCCGTGGTCTCGTCCAAGCCGACCTCGTCCGGCATCTGGACGCACGTCGCGCTGACCCGCGACGCCGCCGGCATCCTGCGCCTCTATCAGGACGGCGAGCTCACTGGCACTTCGAAGACGGCCCAGCCTCATGATCTCCCCGGCCTGACCATCGGTTGGTCCACGCCGAAGGGCGGCACGCAAGGCGCCTTCGCCGAATACCGGATCTGGAAGGTCGAGCGCAAGCCGGCCGAGGTCCGCACGAACATGACCCGCACCTTCGCGGGCGAGAAGCTCCCGGCCGAACTCGTCTTCGCTTCGGCGAGCGGCGACGCCGCCTGGGGTAAGCTCGGCAAGGGCGCCAAGGTCGTGCGCACCACCGACGCTCCTCCGCTCCTCAACGCCGAGCAGTTCGCCACGCTCGAACAGAAGACTGCGCGCTTCACCGCGCTGTCGGCCAAGGCCGGCGACCCCGCGAAGGGCAAGGCCCTCGTCGCGCTCTGCCAGTCGTGCCACATGATCAACGGGCAGGGCGGACTCATCGGTCCGAACCTCTCCGGCGCTGGCGCGATGGGCATGGAAGCCGTCATCCGCAACATCATCGAACCCAATGCCGCGATCGAGGCCGCTTACCGTATCTTCCAGGTTAAGCTTAAGGCCGGCGAGGTCATCGAGGCGTTCTACGTCTCTGAAGACGCCACCGCCTACGTCATCCGCCAGCCTGGCGGCGCTGACCGTCGCATCCCGAAGGCCGAGGTGGCTTCCGCGAAATACCTTCGTCGTTCGCTCATGCCGGAAGGCCTGCTCGACGGCTTCACCGACGAGCAGGTCACGGACCTCTTTGCCTACCTGAAGACGCTCAAGTAAGATTGCAGGGCTAGGGCCAGGGCTAGGGCTAGTGAGTGGCAGAGCAAGGCGGTGGCAGGGTTCTCCTGTCTCCTCTTCTAGCCCCAGCCCTGCCCCTAGCCCCAGCCCTATCAGGCCTTCTTCGCTTGCCGAGGGGGCGTAGGGGCTTACGGCTTGTGGGATGTCCGTCTGGTTCAATCCTGCCCGCGAAATCGACGCCCTGCTGCGCAAGGCGGCCGCTTCCGTCCCCGGCCTCGAGGCCGATTTCAATCCTGAGCTGAAGCCGTCTGATCCGCGTCACGCCGACTTCCAGGCCAACGGCGTCCTCGCCGCCGCCAAGAAGGCCAAGGCCAACCCGCGCGCCCTCGCCACCGCGCTGGTCGAAGCCGTCCGCGCCCAGGGCGGACTTGACGACAAGCTCGTCCAGATGGAGGTCGCCGGTCCGGGTTTCATCAATTTCAAGCTCACGCCCGCCGCCCTCGGTGCCTGGCTCCGTGAGTATCGCGACGAATCCAAGTGGCGCGCCGGCGCGGCCCGTCTGATGGGCGGCCGCAAGGTCGTCATCGACTATCCTTCGCCGAACACCGCGAAGCAGATGCACGTCGGCCACCTCCGCCCGATCGTCATCGGCGAGGCCGTCGCCCGCCTCATCGAGTTCTGCGGCGCCGACCTCGTCCGCGACAACCACATCGGCGACTGGGGCACGAACTTCGGCATCCTGATCCTCGCCATCCGTCGCGCCGGTTTCCAGTTGGACGCCAAGAGCCCGACGGCCCTCGAGGACCTCGAGCGTCTTTACAAGGAGGGCAGCGCCGCCACCAAGGCCGACCCGGCCCTCATGGACGCCGCTCGCGCCGAACTCGCGAAGCTCCAGTCGGGCGACCCTGCCAACACCGCCCTCTGGAAGGAGATCGTCGAGGTCTCCAACGCCGCCTGCCAGCGCATTTACGACCAGTTCGGCCTCAAGACCGACGTCATCCTCGGCGAATCCTTCTACCGCGACAAGGTCGACCAGGTCTATTCGGAGCTGGCGAAGCACAAGCTCGCCGAGGAAAGCGAAGGCGCTCTCGTGGTCTGGCACGACGAGGAGCCTCGCTTCTCGCGCGACGCCGAGACGAAGATGCCCTTCATCGTCCGCAAGAAGGACGGTTCTTCCAATTACGCCTCCACTGACCTCGCCACGCTTCTCTATCGCGCCGAGCACTTCAAGGCCGACGAGATCGTCTATGTCACCGACGGACGCCAGCAGGATCACTTCCATCAGCTCTTCCTGACCGGCGCCAAGTGGTTCAAGGCTTCGGACCGCAAGCTGCCGCGTCTCCGTCACGTCTGGTTCGGCACGATCCTCGGTGAGGACGGCAAGGCCATCAAGACGAAGTCCGGCGAGCCCGTGCGCCTGCAGGAGCTCATCGACCAGGCCGAGAAGCTCGCCTTCGAAGCCGTCACCAGCAAGAACCCCGACCTGCCCGAGGCCGAGCGTAAGGCGATCGGCAAGGCCATCGGTGTCGCCGCGATGCGGTACGCCGACCTCTCGTCGAACCGCACGATGGATTACACCTTCTCGTGGAGCAAGCTGCTCGCCTTCGAAGGCAACACCGCGCCGTACCTCATGTACGCCGTCGTGCGCGTCCGTTCCATCTTCCGCAAGAGCGGCCTCGCCGTGGGGCAGGGCGAAGAAGGCGCGACCGATCCGGAAACCCCGGCGGAGATCGCGCTCGCCCGCAAGCTGCTGGCGTTTACCGCCGCGCTCGACCAGGCGCTCGAAGAACTCCGCCCGCACCATCTCTGCACCTACCTGCACGAGCTCGCCGCTGCTTACGGCACCTTCTACGCCGCGGACAGCGTCATCGTGGACGACCCCGCCGTGAAGGCCCGCCGCCTCATGCTTTGCTCGCGCACCTGCGCCGTCATGGAGACGGGCCTGCGCCTCCTCGGCATCGAACCCGTGGAGCGGATGTAAGGGGCCTTTTTCTGGAGCATAGGTTCGAATCCCATCCTCTCCGCGGGATTCGTGCGGACGAAGGCACGTTCCGGGTAGACCTCTCTCGGGCGCAGGCTAGAAAAGCCTCACCCCCATGGAGACTCCTGCCCCGAAGTCTGACCGGCTGCTTTCACTCGATGCCTTGCGTGGCTTCGACCTCTTCTGGATCGTCGGAGGGCACGGTATCCTGCTCGCGCTGTTCAAGTTGACCGAGTGGGGCTGGCTCGGCGCGATCGATGCGCAGCTTAAGCACGTCGAGTGGAATGGCTTCCAGGCTTACGACCTCATCTTCCCGCTCTTCCTCTTCATGGCCGGCGTCTCGACGCCGTATTCGCTGACGCGTCTCCTCACGGAAGGGGCTCGTAGCGAAGTCATCCGCAAGGTCATCCAGCGAGGCCTCATCCTCGTCCTGCTCGGCATCATCTACAACAACGGCCTCCAGTGGAAGGGCCTCGAGAACATGCGTCTGGGCAGCGTCCTTGGACGCATCGGTCTGGCCGGCATGTTCGCCCAGCTTATCTTCGTCTTCAACTTCGAGACCCCGAAGCGGCTATGGTACTGGCTTGTCGGCGTCCTCCTTGGTTATTGGGCGCTCATGTCTTTCGGCCATGCGCCGGGCTTCACCCCGGGCGACCTCACGATGGAAGGCAACTTCGCCAGTTACGTCGACCGACTGTTGCTGCCGGGTAAGCTCCACAAGGGCATCCATGATCCCGAAGGCTTGCTCGCGGTCCTGCCGGCGATCGGCAACGCCTTGCTGGGCATCCTCGCCGGCCTGTGGCTGCGACGCTCGGCGGAAGAGGTGTCCGGCGACCGCAAGGCCGCGGGTCTGGCCCTCGCCGGCCTCGCCTTGCTCGCGGTGGGCGGACTCTGGAGCTTCGTCTTCCCGCTGAACAAGAACCTCTGGACCAGCTCGTTCGTCCTGTGGACCTGCGGGTGGGGCAGTCTTCTGTTGGCCTTGTTCTATTGGACGATCGACGTCCGTGGATGGGCTCGCGGATTAGGCGCCTTCTTCGCCGTCATCGGCATGAACTCCGTGCTCATCTACATGTCGTCGAAGTTCCTCAGTTTCGACTTCACCGCGCAGGCTCTCTTCGGCGGTCTCGCCCGGGCCTTCCCGCCGGCCGTCGCCTCGCTGGTCATGGTCACCGGCATCTTCGCCGTGAAGTGGGCGCTGTTCTGGTTCCTCAAGCGACAGAAGGTATTCCTGAAGGTGTAGTTCAGCTTTTGCATCTAGGTAGGGTCAGCACTGCGTGCTGACCTGGGGGAACAACGATACGACTAGGTCAGCACGCAGTGCTGACCCTACCGATAAGAAGGCAGGGCTTGTCATCGGGCTTCCCGTGCGGACGCTGGTGGGATGGACGAACCTGAGCTCAAGGTCACCCGCGGCGACATCATCGCCCGCGGCCTGCTTTGCCACTGCCCGAACTGCGGGAAGCGTGGCCTGCTCGCCTCCTGGTTCCGGCTGGGCAAGGCCTGCCGCTCTTGCGGCATGGACCTCGCCCGATCGGCAGGACTTTATTCCGGAACGACCTCCATCGGCTACGTCGCGGCGATTCTCTTCGTCATCATCCCGATCTGCTTCCTGGTCTCGTTCAAGGTCCTGTCCGTCAAGGCCGGGGTGCTGCTGGGCATCTTCGGGACCTTCGGTTTCATCGTCCTGATCTACCCCGTCATGCTCTGCTGGATGGTCATGGCCTACCATGTGGCCTTGCCCGGCGCGCTGCCCGTGAACGGGGGCCGGGAGGGGCGGGATGAATGACCGCTCGGTCTTGACATACATCTTCATATCTCGATAAGAAGATACTTCAGATGTCCCGCTCCCAGCTCATCGCCGCTCTCCGGCATCCCGCCCGACCCACGGTCTCGGTCGAGTTCTTTCCGCCCAAGGACGCGGAAGGCGGCGCGCGCATGCTCAAGGTCGCGGCGACCCTGAAGCCGCTCGGCATCGATTTCGCCTCCCTGACCTACGGGGCCGGCGGCACTTCCCGCGATACGACGATCACCTACGGCGCGGAGCTCGTGAAGATGGGCATCCCGCTGATCGGGCACCTCACCTGCGTCGGCCATTCCCGGGCGGAGCTCTCCGCGATCATCGAGCAATACGACCGCGCCGGCTTCTCCGGCATCCTGGCCCTGCGTGGCGATCCGCCCAAGGGGCAGACCGCCTTCACCGCCCATCCGGAAGGCTTCGCCCACGCCGAGGGTCTGGTCCGCCTCATCAGCTCGGAACGCCCCGGTCGCTTCGCCGTCGGTGTCGCCGGTTTTCCGGAGCGTCACCCGGACGCCACGGACGACCTGGCGGACATCCGTTTCCTCGCCGGCAAGGTCGCGGCCGGGGCGGATTTCGTCACCACCCAGCTCTTCCTGGATAACGAGGACTACTTCCGTTTCGTCGACCGCGCCCGCGCGGCCGGAGTGTCCGTGCCGATCCTGCCGGGCATCATGCCGGTGCTGTCGCTCAAGCAGGCGCGTACGTTCTGCGGCTTCTGCAAGGCCCGGATCCCGGACGCCTTGGTGCGTGAACTCGAGGCCTGCGGTCCGGACGAGGAAGCCCAGCGCAAGGTCGGCGTTTCCTGGGCCGTCCGACAGGCGCGCGGCCTGATCGCCCGCGGCGCGCCCGGCTACCACGTCTACATCCTCAACAAGGCCGAGTCGGCGGTGGAGCTCTTCGCCGCGATGCAGGCCTGAGGCCTCAATAGGTTTGCCGTCTCGCTCGGGCGGGGCGAGATTGCCGCATGCGCGAAGCGCCTGAGCACCCTGGTTGGCAGCGTGGATTCT
>JAURFU010000072.1 GCA_030834165.1 Verrucomicrobiota bacterium | reverse complement strand
CTGGGCGAAGAGGTTAAGGCCTTCGAGGCCGAGTTCTCCGCCTGGACGGGTTCGCCGCACTGCGTCGGCACGTCGGACGGCCTCTCGGCGCTCATCCTCGCCCTGCGTGGCTGGAAGGAGCTGGGCCTCCTCAAGGACGGGGATGCGGTCGCGGTCCCGGCCAATACCTACATCGCTTCGATCCTCGCCATCACTGAAAACCGACTCCGCCCGGTACTCGTCGAGCCCGATGAGGATACCTGTAACCTTGGTGCGGGGAAGCTTGCCGCCGCGCTGACGCCGGAGGTGAAGGCGGTCCTGGCCGTCCATCTTTACGGGCAGCTGGCGGATATGCCGGCGATCGCCAAGCTTTGCCGTGAGCGTGGCCTCCTGCTGCTCGAGGATGCGGCCCAGTCGCACGGTGCCCACATCGACGGCGTCAAGGCCGGCGCTTGGGGAGACGCGGCTGCTTTCAGTTTCTATCCGGGCAAGAACCTCGGCGCCCTCGGCGACGCCGGCGCGCTCACCTGCCAGGACCAGAAGCTGGCCGACATGGTCCGCGCGCTGCGCAACTACGGCTCGCACGAGAAATACAAGAACCTCGTCCAGGGCCCCAACGACCGCCTTGACGAACTCCAGGCCGCCTTGCTCCGCGTGAAGCTGAAGCACATCGACGCCGACAACGCCCGCCGCCGCGAGATCGCCGCCCGTTACCGCCGCGAGATCAAGGCTCCGTCCGTCCGCCTGCCGTCCGTCCGCGCCGGCGAAGATTCCCATGTCTGGCACCTCTTCGTGGTCCGCGTGCCGGATCGCGCCGCCTTCCAGCAGCGCCTGCTCGACCGCGGCGTGCACACGGCGATCCATTACCCGATCGCCCCGCACCAGCAGCAGGCCTACGCGAAGGAGCTGGGCCATCTGCGGCTTCCGCTCTCCGAGACCCTGCACCGCGAAGTCGTCTCGCTGCCCGTCAGTCCGGTGATGACCGACGACCAGGTGGCGCACGTCATCAGCGTTTGCTCGCACGCGCAATGACTCCGTCGTTGGCCAG
This sequence comes from Verrucomicrobiota bacterium, assembly GCA_030834165.1. Taxonomy (GTDB): domain Bacteria; phylum Verrucomicrobiota; class Verrucomicrobiia; order Opitutales; family UBA953; genus UBA953. The sequence goes on along the minus strand of JAURFU010000072.1, from coordinate 6,611 downwards.
CATCGTCTTGCTTACCTACAAGCAGGAGGACTTCGTCGAGGAAGCCTTGCGCTCCCTGCTGAAGCAAGATTGGCCCAATTTCGAGATAATCATCGCCGATGACGGGTCTCCCGATCGCACGCTTGATGTAATTCGAAGGACCCTCGCCTCGGCCGGAGGCGCGGCGCCCGTAAGGTTGCTGCCGTCAGAGATGAACCGCGGGCTGGCGACCAACTGGAACCGCGCGGTTGCCGCGGCATCAGGCGAAGTCATCATAGCAGCGGCCGGCGATGACTTCTCGGATCCGCAGCGCGTCCGCAGGGCCATGGAACTTTTCGCCGCCGACCCGCAATGCCAGGCCCTCTACTTCGGGTGCCGAACCATGGATGCCCACGGCCAGATTCTTGAGAATCCGCGCCACCCGCTCCGACGGCCGCAGCGCCGTTCACTCGACGCGGCAAATCTCTGGAAAGGCTTTTATTTCAACGGTGCCACCGCCGCTTATCGAACAAGCATGCTTCGGCTTTTCGGCCCGATCGACCCTCGATGCGGCACGGAAGACGTCTCCGCGGTCGTCCGCGCCCAGCTGTTAGGCAGCGCGGTCGTCTATCCGGAGGTTCTTGTCAGTTGGCGAAGGCATTCGGCTAGCCTCTCGCTCAGGGCCGCGGGGAGCGCCGGCCGGCTCTCGAAGCTGCGGAGGGCCCGCGGAGGGCATCACGACGCCCGCCAGATAAGGAAGGACATCCTCCGCTCGGTGGAACTGTCTCTGAGAACAGCTACGGATGTCAAAGGCGCCCTTCGGGAAGCCGCCGTGATGTATCATCAGAATAGGATCAAGTACCACCTGCTTCACCCGCGCCGGCGGGCAAAGGTTGTGCTCGGCATGATCCGGCGACTGCTGGCCGATGGGCACATCCCGTTGCCGACCCGCGTGATTCTGGCCGCGAAGCGGCTTTGCGGACTGCTCCTGCTCCCCATATCGGCTTGAGTGAGCGGCGCGGCAGGCTACGCTCGAAAAGCTCCAGCCAAGCTGAGGGCTCCCCCGATGCAGAAAGATCTCCACGGCTTCATAATCCATCTTCGGCGAGCCACCCGGCGGCAGCCTCAGGTCGCTTGGATCCGCGGTCATGCGCCCTGTGAAGTATCCGTGGTCGATGCGACGGACGGAGCCGAACTGACGCCCGCCCAGCGCGAGAGCTATGTCGCGGGAATACATCAGCCGGCCTATCCCTTCGCCCTGCGCCCCGGCGAGCTGGGAGCCTTCCATAGCCATCGCGAGTGCTGGCGAAGGATCGTCGCCGGCGGCCATCGCGCCGGCCTCATCCTGGAGGATGACCTCGAATTCGACCCGTCGGTCTTCGCTCGTGCGGTCAGCCTTGCCGCCGAGCACGGCGGCGAGGATTGCTACGTGCGCTTCCCGTTGCGGTCGCGGGAGGCGTCGTTGGCGGTCATCGCCCGGGACGGCGAGCTCGCCCTCATCCGCCCGGAAGTCATCGCGTTGGGCGCGGTCGGACAGCTCGTCGGCCGCGAAGCCGCGCGACGCCTCCTCGCGGCCACGGAGCGTTTCGACCGACCGGTCGACACCTTCCTGCAAATGCGTTGGATTCATGGGGTCGAGGTGCTTTCCGTCTGGCCTTCCACGCTGAGGGAGATCTCGGCGGACCTGGGCGGAAGCCTCATCCAGCAGCGCACCCCGCTCCTCGCCAAGCTCCGTCGGGAGTTCGACCGATATCGCTACCGCCGCGCCGTCGCGAAGTTTTCACGCCAATCCGGTCCGACGTGAAGAAGCTCGTCAAAATGGGCAGATACCTGGCGGGGCTCTGCGGTCCGTCCGATTCCGCCCGCCTGTTCTGGCATGTCGGCACGCCGAATTTCGGAGACGACATCAACCCGGCCCTTTTCTCCCTCCTGGCCGATCGCCCGATGAGGCTGCGGACGAACCGCGACCGCCCGCATTTCCTGGGAATGGGTTCGATCCTCGAGAAAGCCACCGCCCATTCGGTCGTCCTCGGTTCGGGCTTCCTGCGACCGCCCGTCGCCAAGGTCGTCACGTCCGCCCGCATCATCGCGGTCCGCGGCAAGCTGAGCCGCGAGGCGTTGGGCGCCGGCGACGAGGTCCTGCTCGGCGACCCGATGGTGCTGCTCGACCAGGTGTTCAGGCCGGCGCCGACAAAACGGCATGCGCTCGGCGTCGTGCCCCATGTCTCCGAAGTCGCCGCCTTCCGCCGGCTGTCCCCCCCCGGATCGCGCGTGATCGACCCTGCGGAATCCCCCTGGAAGGTGGTCGAGGCAATCGCGGCGTGCGATCGCATCATGAGCCAGTCCCTCCATGGCTTGATCGTGGCAGACGCGTTGGGCGTCCCGAATCTCTGGCTTGCGCCTTCCGCCTCGATGGCCGGGGGCGAATTCAAGTTCCACGATTATTTCTCCACCTTGGACGCCCCGAAGCACGCCCATGCGCCTGCGGCGAGCCTCCTGTCGGCTCCGCCAGGCGACCTCTTCTCGACGGGCCGATATCTTTTCGACAAAGCCCGCTATCTCGTCGCGATCAGAAAGGCGGTCCAGACATGATCTACGCATCCCTGAGATGCCTTGATTTCAAGGACAACGAACTGTTCCGTCCAGGCAAAGGGCGTAACAACGGCGAATTCTTCCTTCCGTATGGCCAGCTGCGGGAGGGTTTCCTGGCCGAGGGAATCGAGCTGAACACGCCGGACGTCAACGCAGGGCGAACGGTCTCCTTCGAGTTCCACATCAATGCCCAGCGACGCGCGCCGGCCGGCCGCGCCTACGTCTACCTCTACGAGAACCCCCTGATCAGGCCCCTTAACCGCGACCTGGCGATATTGGGCAACTACGCGCGCTGGTTCGGCTGGGACGAACACCTTGCCGCCGATCCGCGTTTCGTCCGCGTGCCTTATCCGAACGCGTTCCCTTCCGGCGTTCCGGCCGGACCCGAAGCCCGGCCGCTCTTCTGCGTTCTGGTGGCGTCGAACAAGGCCTTGATGACGGTCGACGAACGGGACCAGTATGCGGAACGCGTCCGTATCATAGATTGGTTCGAAAGGCATGCGCCCGAGGATTTACATCTCTACGGCAAAGGATGGGAGGTGCGCGCCCCCCGGGCCGGCCGTTGGGGCCGTCTGCTCGGGAAGGCGGCGAAGTTCATGGCGAAGTTCGGCCCCGTGCGAAGCCCTTACGCCACCTGGCACGGCATGGTGGACGACAAGATCGAACTGCTGACCCGAACCCGATTCTGCCTCGCGCATGAGAACTGCCGCGACCTCGAGGGGTATGTCACCGAGAAACTCTTCGACGCCTTCCGTGGCGGCTGCGTGCCGGTCTACGTCGGGCCAAAGGAGATCCGCGAACTGGTCCCGGCCGAGTGCTTCATCGACGGGCGTGATTTCCGGGATCCGGCCGCCCTCCATGCTTTCTTGCGATCGGTCGACGACGAACGCTATCTCCGTTACCAGCGTGCGGCGCAGGACTATTTCGCCTCAGGCAAGGCGGACCGGTTCGGACGCCCTCACTTCGTCGAAAGCATCGTCCAGGGCGTCGTCGCGGACCTGAGGAAGCAGCCTTAGCCCCGCGGGCCGTATTTGCGCTGCGGAGGCTGGGTCGGCGGCACGGGCTCGATCTGCACGCCGGCGCAGGCCGGGTGGCGGCCGAAGGCTCCGTAGGACTCGGTGTCGAAACGCGTCGTCATGCCGCGCGCGGCCTCGGCCACGAGCACGCGTCCGTCCGGCTGGATGAAGCCGACCTGCACGATCGTCGGGCCGTCGACCTTGCGCGTGTGCGCGACGATCTTCTCGAGGAAGTCGCCGGCGTCGGGGCCCGGCTTGAGGGCGAAGAGGATCTTCTTGATCAGGCTCGGGGCGCGGCGGAGCGTGCTGATGGCGTGGGCGCTGAGCGACCATTCGCCGCGTTCCTCGCGCCAGTTGAGGCGGGCGTCGACGATCACGTGCGAGCCGTCCATGAGCAGGGGAAGCTCGCCGTCCTTGAGCTGCGCGGCCGCGTCGTAGGCGTCCGAGAACATCATGACCGGGATGGTGACCGAGCGGGAGGCGACGGTGAAGAGCGCCCAGGGGCGGTTGTCCTTCTTGGAGATCTTCTTCTCCAGGCCGCCGACGATGCCGCAGACGCGTACCGTGTGGCGCTGCTGCTTATCGAGGTCGATGCGGTCCGGGGTCACGGTCAGCGTGGCGATCGCCTCGTCGAGGCCGTGGTAGTCGGCGAGCGGGTGGCCGCTCAGGTAGAAACCGAGCAGCGCCTTCTCGCCGTTGAGCATCTCGAGCTTGGGCATCTTCTCCGACTTGCGGAGGATGAGGTCCGTCGGGCGGGCCGCGCCCGCGTCCTCGGCGCCGAGCAGGTCGAAGAGGGAACCCTGGCCGCTGGCGCGTTCCTTGCGCTCGCCGGCGAAATGGCGGCGGACGGATTCGATGGAGTCGACGAGGTGGCGGCGGTCCTCGCCGGTGAAGTCGAAGGCGCCCGCGCGCACGAGGCAGTCGAGGGTGCGGGAATTGAGGTCGAACTCGCCCATGCGGCCGACGAAGTCGGCGAAGTCCTTGAAGGGGCCGTTCTTCTCGCGCTCGGCGACGATGTTGCGGGCGGCCTGCTCGCCGACGCCCTTGATGGCGCCCATGCCGAAACGGATGGCGTTGTCCTTCACGACCGGCGTGAAGTCGGTGTCCGACTGGTTCACGTCGGGGCCCAGGGCCTTCATGCCGAGGGCCTCGACCTCCGCCATGAATTCGGCGAGCTTGTCGGCGTTGCCCTGTTCGGAGGTCAGCACCGCGGCCATGAACTCGACCGGGTAGTTGGCCTTCAGGTAGGCGGTGCGATACGAGAGGATCGCGTAGGCGGCGGAGTGCGACTTGTTGAAGCCGTATTCGGCGAACTTCTCCAGCGTGGCGAAGATCTCCTCGGCCTTCTTCTTGTCGATGTTGTTGGTCGCCTTGGCGCCTTCGACGAAGATCGAGCGCTGCTGCTCCATCTCCTCGCGGATCTTCTTGCCCATCGCGCGGCGGAGCATGTCGGCGCCGCCGAGGGTGTAGCCGGCGACGACGCGGGCGGCTTCCATCACCTGTTCCTGGTAGACGAGGATGCCGTAGGTCTCCTTGGCCACCTTCTCGAGGAGCGGGTGGGCGTATTTGACGTAACTGGGGTCGTCCTTGCCCTTGATGTAGTCCGGGATGAACTGCATCGGGCCCGGACGGTAGAGCGCGATGAGCGCGACGATCTCGTCGATCTGGGAGATGTTGAACTTGCGGCAGAGCGACTGCATGCCGCCCGATTCGAGCTGGAACACGCCGATGGTCTTCGCCTCGTTGAGGAGGGCGAAGGTCTTCGGGTCCTCGAAGCCGACCTTCTCGATGTCGAAGTCCGGCCTCCCGCGGTGCTTGCGGACGAGATTCTGGGCGTCGTCGATGATCGTGAGCGTCTTCAGGCCCAGGAAGTCCATCTTCAGGAGGCCGAGCTTCTCGACCGGGTCCTTGGCGTACTGGGTCGTCAGGTCGCCTTCCTGCATCGTCACCGGGATGATGTCGGTGAGGGGGCGGTCGGCGATGATCATGCCGCACGCGTGCTTGCCGGAGTTGCGCACCATGCCCTCGATGACGCGGCCGGTCTCGATGATGCTCGCCGCCTGGGGGTTGATGCTGACCTCCTCGCGGAGCTCGTTGGACTTCTTGAGCGCGTCCTCGAGCGAGATGTTGATGTCGTCGGGGACGAGCTTGGCGAGGCGGTTGGTCTCGATGAACGGCAGGTCGCGGATGCGCGCGAGGTCGCGGACGACCATCTTGGCTCCGAAGGTGCCGAAGGTGATGATGTTGGCGACGCGGTCCTCGCCGTACTTCTTGCGGACGTAGCCGACGACCTGGTCGCGGCGGCGCATGCAGAAGTCGATGTCGAAGTCGGGCGCGGACACGCGCTCGGGATTCAGGAAGCGCTCGAAGAGCAGCCCGAAGCGGATCGGGTCGATGTCCGTGATCTTGAGGCAGTACGCCACGATCGAGCCGGCGCCCGAGCCGCGGCCCGGGCCGACGGGGATGTCGTGCTTGCGCGACCAGTCGATGAAGTCCCAGACGATGAGGAAGTAGTCGACGAAGCCCGTGCCGGCGATGACGCCCATCTCGTAGTCGACGCGGCGGCAGAGTTCGGCGGGGCTGGTCTGGCCGGGGCCGGGGATCTTCTCGTCCTGCCACGCCTTGGGGTCGTCGTAGTCGACGCCGTAGCGTTCCTTGAGGCCGGCCTTCACCTGCTCGAGCAGGTAGGAGCCGTTGGCCCGCATGGCCTTGCGCTTCTCGGCCTCGATGACGAAGTCGCCCGGCTTGCCGGCGGCGACGAGCAGGCCGTTCTTGAGCTTCTCGTAGCCGTCGAGGATCGCGTCGATCTTGTCCGAGGCCTTGGGCTTCACGCCTTCGCTGAAGAGGTAGACCGGGTAGTTGTTCTGGCCGACGGGCAGCTTGACGTCGCACATCTCGGCGATGGCGACGGTGTTCTTGATGGACTCGGGGACCTCGCCGAAGACGCGCAGCATCTCGGCTTCGCTCTTGAGGTAGAACTCCGTGGCGGAGTAGCGCATGCGACGCTCGTCGGCCAGGCGGGCGCCGGTCTGGATGCAGAGCATC